>NZ_JBHTTQ010000009.1:0-85038 GCF_042794475.1 Streptomyces sp. NPDC056527 | reverse complement strand
TCTTTCATTTTTTTTATATGGTGGGTCTTTTGTGTTTTTTTTTTCTTTTCGGTGGGGGGGGGGGGGGGGCCCCCCCCCCCCCCCCCCCCCCCCCCCCCCGCGTATGTCATGGCATCAAGTGGGGGGTGGGGACACATGGCCTTCTGGGACGGCCTCTTTCCGGGCAGGGCCGCACAGTTCGACTCGGGCAGCGCGTCCAGCAACTCCATCGACCTCACCAAACGGCGCCCCGCGGTCTCCCTGACCAAGCAGGGCGCCGCCACCGGAAACCTCCGGGTCAACCTCTCCTGGCGGATGCGCACCTCCGACATCGAGGGCCGCTCACGCCAGAGCGGCCAGCTGCTCCGCCACCCCTCGAAGCTCTTCAAGCCCGAGGTCGTCCAGGCGCACACCCAGAGCATGGTCAACGTCGACCTGGACCTCGGCTGCATGTACGAGCTCGCGGACGGCAGCAAGGGCGTCGTACAGCCGCTCGGGAACTTCTTCGGGGCCCTGAACGCACCGCCGTACGTGAACCTGAGCGGCGACGACCGGTTCGGCGGCTCGTCCGGCGAGACGATCTTCGTCAACCTCGACCACCGGGACGAGATCAAGCGGCTGCTGTTCTTCGTCTACATCTACGACCAGACCCCGGCCTTCGACCGCACGCACGCCAAGGTCACGCTCTACCCCAGCAACGGGCCGCGGATCGAGATCGAACTGGACGAGCGCGCCCCCCAGGCCCGCTCCTGCGCGGTGTTCACCGTCGAGAAGGTCAAGGACGAGCTGATCGTCCGCCGCGAGGTGAAGTTCGTGTACGGCTTCCAGGCCGAACTGGACCGGTTGTACGGGTGGGGCCTGCAGTGGGGGCGCGGCTACAAGACCAAGGCCTGACCCGTGGCGTCACGGGCAGAGCCGAGGCCGGCCTTACGGGCGGACGAACTGCGGGCCCATCGGAGGCAGCCGGAAGTTCGGGTCCGGAGCGGGCGCGGCGGCCGCCGCGGGCTGCGGATAGCCGTAGGCGGGCTGCGCGGGCGAGACGGGCTGGGGATAGCCGTACGAGGGCTGCGCCGCGGAGGCGGGCTGCGGATAGCCGTACGAGGGCTGCGCGGGCGTGGCCGGCTGCGGGTAGCCGTAGCCCGGCACGGGCGTCGGGGGAGCGGTCGGCTGCGGCGGTACGGACACGGGAGGCTGGACGACGGTCGCGTCGAGCCCCTGGTCCGCGGCGGCCGGAGCCTCGCCCGCTCCCGAGCCGGACGACCCGTCGTCCGTGCCCTCGTCCACCGAGATCCCGAAGTCGGTGGCGAGCCCGACGAGCCCGGTCGGATAGCCCTGCCCCACCGCGCGGAACTTCCAGCCGTCACCGCGGCGGTACAGCTCGCCGCAGATGATCGCCGTCTCCTCGCCCGTCTCCGCCTTCACGTCGAACAGGGCCAGCGGCTCCCCGTCCGCCGCACCCGCGTCGTACAGCAGGATCCGCAGGTCGGAGACGGAGCGGAAGGTGTCGCCGTCCGAGGAGGCCGCGATCACCACCTGGTCGACCGACGGGTCGAGCCCGCCGAGGTCGGCCTCGACCGTGTCGGTCAGCCCCTCCGCCACCCGCTTCTTCGGCAGCCGCCGAACCAGCCCCGAGGGGTGACGCGGCTGGTTGTAGAAGACGAAGTCCTCGTCGGAGCGCACACGGCCGTCGGCGCCGAGGAGCAGCGCGGAGGCATCCACGTCGGGGACCCCCGGTCCAGGGGTCCAGCGGAGCACGGCCCGTACGGCCGCGGTGTCGAGAGGGACGTTGGAGCCCTTCAGCATCGCGTGCGTCATGACCGTCATCCTGCCTTCCCGGTCTGCCCCTGGACAACGCGGGGGCCATGGCGAACGGGGAGAGATGCGCCGGATGCGGATGAGTTACCTGGATTTCATGCTGGAAGGGAACTAAGGACACCCGCACCTACGTACTATTACCGGCCACATGTCGTCAGGGCCCACAGAGGCAGTCGGGGGAGTTACATGCGTCATTTCGGGCACATCCCGTCCGCTTCGCGGGCCGGGCTGTTCCATCAGGAGCCGGCCGAGTTCACCGCCGACTCGCCCGCGAGCACGCTCGCCGTGGCCCTGGGGGCCACCCTCTACAGCCCGGCCACCCGGCCGCGGCTCGCCGACGACGTGCGCAAACAGGCCGCTCGCGGGGTCGTCTCCATGGTGCTGTGCCTGGAGGACTCCATCGACGACGCCGATGTGGAGGCGGCCGAGGCCAATCTCGTCCGCCAGTTCGCCGACCTGGCGGCGGCGGACGCCCCCCAGGACGTACCCCTGCTCTTCATCCGGGTCCGTGAGCCCCACCAGATCACCGATCTGGCGGCACGGCTCGGCGACAGTGTCCGCCTGCTGTCCGGCTTCGTGCTGCCGAAGTTCACCGAGACCCGCGGACGGGCCTTCCTCGAAGCCCTCACCGTCGCCGAGAGGGCGAGCGGACGGCGGCTTTTCGCCATGCCCGTCCTCGAATCGCCCGAGCTCCTGCACCTGGAGACCCGCGCCGCGACCCTCGCCGGGATCGCCGCGACTGTAGACAAGTACCGGGAGCGGGTCCTCGCCCTGCGCCTCGGCGTCACCGACTTCTGCTCCGCGTACGGCCTGCGCCGCTCGCCCGACATGACGGCCTACGACGTCCAGCTCGTCGCCCATGTCATCGCCGACGTCGTCAACGTCCTCGGCCGCTCCGACGGCACCGGCTTCACCATCACCGGGCCCGTCTGGGAGTACTTCCGGCTCGGCGAGCGCATGTTCAAGCCCCAGCTGCGCCGCAGCCCCTTCCTGGAGGGCCGCGCGGAGGACCTGCGCACCGCGCTCATCGAGCACGACCTCGACGGGCTGCTGCGCGAGATCGAACTCGACCGGGCCAACGGACTGCTCGGCAAGACCTGCATCCACCCCACCCATGTGGTGCCGGTGCATGCGCTCTCCGTGGTCAGCCACGAGGAGTACAGCGACGCCCAGGACATCCTGCGGCCCGAACGCGGCGGGGGCGGCGTGATGCGTTCCGCGTACACGAACAAGATGAACGAGGTGAAGCCGCATCGCGCGTGGGCCGAACGGACCCTCCTGCGCGCCGAGGTCTTCGGCGTCGCCAACGAGGACGTCGGCTTCGTCGATCTGCTCACCGCCGGACTGGCCGGCTGACGGAAGGTGATGGACGACGTGGTGTGGTCGGGAACGTGGGTCGCGGAGCGACTGGGCGTCGAACTGATCGGCGGCGAGGAGCTCCCGGGCCTGTTGGGCCTCGCACTGCGCCGCAATCCGAAGCGCGCGCATCTGCTGGTCTCCAACGTGCTCGGCAAGCACGTGCCGCAGCGCCCCTCGGTGGTCCACGGCGCCGGGTACGACCTGGGCGTACGCGTACGTGAGCTGCTCGGCGAGGAGGAGGCGGCACGGGCCGTCGTCCTCGGGTACGCGGAGACGGCGACCGGGCTCGGCCACAGCGTCGCCGACGGCGTCGGCCTCGCCCCCTACCTGCACTCCACCCGGCGGCCCGTGGCGGGCGTCGCCCCGGCCGGCGGCTTCGAGGAGTCCCACTCGCACGCCACCTCGCACCTGCTGCTCCCGGAGGACCCGAAGCTGCTGGCCGGTGACGGCCCGCTCGTCCTCGTCGACGATGAGTTCTCCACCGGCAACACGGTCCTCAACACCATCCGCGACCTGCACGAACGCTACCCGCGCGACCGGTATGTGATCGTCGCCCTGGTCGACATGCGCACCCCCGCCGACCGGGACCGGCTCACGGGCTTCGCGGCCGAGATCGGCGCCCGTGTGGACCTGCTGACCCTCGCGGCGGGCACGGTGGGCCTGCCGGAGGGCGTCCTGGAGAAGGGGCAGGAGCTCGTGGCGCGGTACGAGACGGCCGCGTCCGGCCCGTCTGCCGTGCGGGCCGCGGACGGCGCCCCGCAGGCCGGTTCCCCCGTTCCCGCGCCGCGCGACACGGCTTCTCCCGTACGGGTCGACCTGGACTGGCCGCAGGGCGTGCCGGACGGCGGCCGCCACGGCTTCACACCGGAGCACCGCTCCCGCCTGGAGGTCGCCCTGCCTGCGCTGACGGCGCGGCTCGCCGAGGCGCTCCCGCCCGCGGGCCCCGGTCGCGTCCTCGTCCTCGGCTTCGAGGAGCTGATGTACGCGCCGCTCGCGCTCGGGGTCGCCCTGGAGGAGCACGGTCTCGACGTCTCGTACTCCACCACCACCCGCTCGCCCGTCCTCGCCGTCGACGACCCCGGCTACGCGATACGCACCCGGCTCGTCTTCCCCGCCCACGACGCGCCCGCCGACGGGCCCGGCGAGCGGTACGCCTACAACGTCGCGGGCGCCGGCTTCGACGCCGTCGTCGCCGTCGTCGACTCCGTCGCCGACACCCCCGAGCTGCATGCCCCCGACGGCCTGCTGGCCCGCCTCGCGGAGCACATCCCGCACGTGGTCCTCGCCGTCGTCCCCTCGTACGTCCCGTCGTGCGGACCGGCTTCCGCGTCGCTTCCGTCCTCCGCTTCGATCGCGGCCTCCGCGTCGCTTCCGTCACCCGCTTCGATTCCCGCTCCCGCCACCGAAGCTCCCGAAAGGAGCTCCATGCTGCCCGAGCCCCTCCGCGGCCCCGCCTTCTCCTCGTACGCGCCCGAGGAGGTCGGCTGGTTGCTCCAGGACCTCTCGGACGTCGAGTTGGAGGCACCGACCGAGGAGCGCGAGGAGGCGATCCAGAGCGGAGGCGCCCACTACGCCGAGTCGCTGCCGGTCGAGTACCAGCCGAGCGACCGGTACCAGGAGCTCTTCCACGCCGCCCTGGAGACCTCCGCCGCCCGGATCGCCCGCGCCGTCGGCACCGTCACCGAGACCGTCCTCGCGGAGAGGACCGGCACGCCCGTCCTCGTCTCCCTCGCCCGGGCCGGAACCCCCGTCGGCGTCCTGATGCGCCGCTGGGCCCAGGCCCGCCACGACCTCGACCTGCCCCACTACGCCGTCTCCATCGTGCGCGGCCGCGGCATCGACGCCAACGCGCTGCGCTGGCTCGCCGCCCACCACGACCCGGCCGACGTCGTGTTCGTCGACGGCTGGACCGGCAAGGGCGCCATCACCCGCGAACTCGCCGAGGCGATCGGGGAGTTCGAGCGCGCCGAGGGGATCGCCGGCTTCGACCCGGAGATCGCCGTCCTCGCCGACCCCGGCTCCTGCGTGCGCACCTACGGCACCCGCGAGGACTTCCTCATCCCGTCCGCCTGCCTCAACTCCACCGTCTCCGGCCTGATATCGCGTACGGTCCTGCGTGCCGACCTCGTCGGTCCCGACGACTTCCACGGCGGCAAGTTCTACCGCGAGCTCGCCGGCGCCGATGTCTCCAACCACTTCCTCGACGCCGTCGCCGCCCGCTTCGACGAGGTCGCCGATGACGTCGACACCGCCGTCAAGGAGCTGCTCGCCGCCGACCGCACCCCCACCTGGGAGGGCTGGGCCGCCGTCGAGCGGATCAGCGAGGAGTACGGCATCCACGACGTCAACCTGGTCAAGCCCGGTGTCGGCGAGACCACCCGGGTCCTGCTGCGCCGCGTCCCCTGGAAGATCCTCGCCCAGCGCGGTGCCGGCGCCGACCTCGCGCACGTACGGCTGCTCGCCGAGCAGCGCGGGGTGCCCGTCGAAGAGGTCGACGGACTCCCGTACACCTGCGTGGGACTGATCCACCCCCAGTACACGAGAGGCGCGACAGGCGCCGACGGGAAGGCGGTGGTCTCCCAGTGACCGGCATCGTGATGGTCGCGAGCGACCTCGACCGTACGCTGATCTACTCCTCCGCCGCCCTCGCGCTCGGCATGCCCGACGCGCAGGCACCCCGGCTGCTCAGCATCGAGGTGCACGAGTCCAAGCCGCTGTCGTACATGACCGAGGACGCGGCCGCGCTCCTGGAGCAGCTGGGCACCGAAGCCGTCTTCGTCCCCACGACGACCCGCACCCGCAAGCAGTACCAGCGCATCCAACTCCCCGGTCCCGCACCGAAGTACGCGATCTGCGCCAACGGCGGGCACATCCTCGTCGACGGCGTCAGCGACCGGGACTGGCACGAGGCCGTGGTGCGCCGACTGGCCGACGAGTGCGCGCCGCTCGCCGAGATCCGCGCCTACTTCACCGCCACCACGGACCTGTCCTGGGTGCGCAAGCACCGGGTCGCCGAGGACCTCTTCGCCTACCTCGTCGTGGAGCGCGAGCGGCTGCCGGAGGAGTGGCTGAAGCGGTTCGGCGACTGGGCCGAGGACCGCGGCTGGACGGTCTCCCTCCAGGGCCGCAAGGTGTACGCCGTGCCGAAGCCGCTCACCAAGAGCGCGGCGATGCGCGAGGTCGCGCGCCGTTGCGGCGCCACGCTCACCCTGGCCGCCGGGGACTCCCTCCTCGACGCCGACCTGCTGCTCGCAGCCGACCGCGCCTGGCGGCCCGGCCACGGAGAGCTCGCCGACACCGCCTGGGCCGCTCCGCACCTCGACGTCCTCGCCGAGCGCGGCGTGGCGGCGGGCGAGGAGATCCTCCGCCGGTTCCGGGCGACCGTGGCCGAGCACCACGCATCGGTGCCGACACAGCTCAACGGGTCCCCCGCCGTACTCCCCGACCCGGCCTGAGCAGCCGCAGCCCCACGAAGGACACGACCGCACCCGCGGCCGCCACGAGCACCGCCTTCGAGTACACCGACACATAGCCGGTGACCTGCTCCCAGTTGTCGCCGAGCGCGTAACCGGCCAGCACGAAGGCGGTGTTCCAGATCGCACTGCCCAGCGTCGTGAGCACGAGGAAGACGGGCAGCGGCATCCGTTCGATGCCCGCGGGCACGGAGATCAGACTGCGGAAGATCGGCACCATGCGTCCGAAGAACACGGCCTTGGTGCCGTGGCGCGCGAACCACGCCTCCGTCCGTTCGATGTCCGCGACCTTCACCAGCGGCAGCCTCGCCGCGATCGCGACCGTCCGCTCCCTGCCCAGCAGCGCGCCCACCCCGTACAGGGCGAGCGCGCCGATCACCGAGCCGGCCGTCGTCCACAGCAGTGCGGCGAGCAGATCCATCCGCCCGCTCGCGGAGGCGAACCCCGCGAGCGGCAGGATCACCTCGCTCGGGATCGGCGGGAAGAGGTTCTCGAGGGCGACGGCGATTCCCGCACCGGGAGCACCGAGCGTGTCCATGAGGTCGTTGATCCAGGTTTCCATGGCTTCGACGGTAGGAAGCGGGGGCGGTCGGCGGACTGGTGCCGGCCGCACAGCGCGGGTGCGGTTTTCCGCAGCTGTGGTCGTGGAATCCGCGAGTGTGGTTTTCCGCAGTGCGGGCGGGCGGTGGCTGCCGTTAGCGTGGCCGATCATGAGGACTCTCGCCGGGTATGTCACGCGCTGGCTCCGAGTGGCGGCCGGTCTCGCCCTCGGGGCCGCGACCGCCGTCGTCGAGCTGTTGTTCCTGATCGTCGGCGGACTCGCCCTGCTGCCCGTACTCGCCTGGCCACGCGGCCGATCCGCCGTCCTGCGGACCCTGACCGCCGCCGCCCACGCCCTCGGCCGGCTGGAGCGGAACCGGCTCGACCACTTCCTCGGCGTGAAGCTCCCCGGTGCCCAAGGAGACGGTGCGGCCCTGCGCCACCTCGCCGCGCGCTGGCCCCTCGGACTCCTCGGCGGAGTCGTCCTCGGCTGCGCCGCGTACGGCGTCGGTCTCGGCACCTTCGGCTTCTACGGCTGGCTGATCACCGAGATCGACCACCCCTGGCTCGTCGCCTTCAGCAGCCTCGCCGGGTTCTTCCTGCTCTTCCTGTCCGTCCAGGGATCCCTCGGCGTCGTCTCCCTGGAGGGCCGGCTGGCCCGCCACCTCCTCGGGCCCAGTCAGGCCCACGCGTTGGAGGCCCGGATCGCCCAACTCGCCACCAGTCGCGCCGAGGTCATGGACGTCGTGCACGACGAGCGGCGCCGTATCGAGCGCGACCTCCACGACGGCGTACAGCAACGGCTCGTCGCCCTCGGCATGTTGCTCGGCCGCGCCCGACGGCTGCGTGCCCGCGACCCGGAGCGCGCCGACGAACTGCTGCGCCAGGCCCACGAGGAGAGCCGGCGCGCGCTGACCGAACTGCGCGAGGTGGCCTGGCGGGTGTACCCGACCGTCCTGGACGAGGCCGGCCTCCGCGCCGCCCTGGAGAGCGTCGCCGAGCGCAGCCCGCTGCCGGTGGGGCTGGCGTACACGGTGCGAGGGGCGCTGCCGAGGGCGGCGGAGACGGTGGCGTACTTCGTCGTCTCGGAGGCGGTGACGAACGTGGTCAAGCACGCGGGCGCGACCCGGATCGACGTACATGTGACCGTGACGGAAGGGGAGTTGAGCGTGCGGGTGACGGACGACGGAGCGGGCGGCGCGGACGCGTCGGGGAGCGGGCTCAGCGGGCTCGCGAGCCGGACGGCGGCCCTGGACGGGCGGTTCGCCGTGGACAGCCCGGTGGGCGGCCCGACGGTCGTACGGGCGGTGCTCCCGTGCGCGTGATGCTGGCGGAGGACTCGACCCTGCTACGGGAAGGGCTCGTACGGCTCCTGACCGAGGAGGGCCACGAGGTGACGGCGGCCGTCGGCAACGCGGTCGAACTGCTGACGGCGGTGGCGGCGGACCCGCCGGACGTGGTCGTCGCGGACGTCCGGATGCCGCCGACGCACACGGACGAGGGGCTGCGGGCGGCCCTGGAGATCCGCCGGGACTGGCCGGACGTCGGTGTGCTGGTGCTCTCGCAGTACGTGGAGCGGCGGTACGCCACCGAGCTGCTGACCGGTGAGTCGGGGGCGGTGGGCTACCTGCTCAAGGACCGGGTGGCGCAGGTCGACGAGTTCCTGGACGCGCTGGAGCGGGTGGGCGAGGGACGGACGGCGTTCGACCCGGAGGTCGTCCGCCGCCTCCTGGTCCGCACATCCCACACCGACCCCCTGTCCCGGCTGACACCGCGGGAGGGCGACGTCCTGGCGGCGATGGCACAGGGGCACACGAACGCGGCGATCGCCGGGCAGCTGCACGTGTCGCAGAGCGCGGTGGAGAAACACATCAACGCGATCTTCGACAAGCTGGAGCTGACGGGCCGGGGCGAGGGATACAGCAGACGGGTGCTGGCGATCCTGCGGTATCTGGGGAGTTGAGGGGGGTGGGGGCTGGGGGCCCGGGGGCTGAGGCCGCCTGGGGGAGCTGACGCAGCTCGGGGAACTGGTCAGAACCGTTCCCGGAACGCTCCGTCCCCCCGCTCGCTCAGTTCCCCGCGCCACCCGCCTCCCGCATGTTCAGCCGCAGCAGCCGCCGCCGCAGCAACCGCCGCCTCCGCCGCCGCTGGGGGCGGGTGCGGCCGCTCCCGTCGCCGTACCGCCCACGGCGACGGCGGAGAGCAGCTTGACGGTGTCGTCGTGCCCGGCGGGGCAGGCGGCGGGGGCGGAGGACTCGGCCATGGGACGGCTGAGTTCGAAGCTGTCGCCGCAGGTCCGGCAGCGGTATTCGTAACGAGGCATACGGACAGGCTAGCCGGAGTGGTGCCCGGCGCCACGCTCCTCGCGGATCTGCTCGACGACGCGGGCGGCGGTGGCGCGGACGGCCTCGAGTTCCATGAGGAAGTGCCAGTAGTCGGGGTGTCGTCCCTCCAGCGTGCCGATCGCCCGGTCGAGCCGTCCCACGGCGTCGTCGAGGGGGCGGGCGTGGCGGGGGTCGGGGGTGTTGCGCCCGTCCATGGCGAGGCGCTGGGCGTCGCGGACGGCGAAGCGGGTGCGGTCGATGTCGTGCTGCGGGTCCTTGGCGACGGCCTCGAGGCGGCGGAGCCGGTCGCCGGCGGCGGAGACGGCCTCGTCGGTGGTGTTGAGCAGGGCGCGGGCGGTGGAGAGCAGGCTGGTGGCGTCGGGCCAGCGCTGTTCGTCGCGGGCCTTGGCCGCCTCCTTGAGCTTCTCCTCGGCCTTGCGGACGTTGTCGCTCGCCTGCTCGGGGACGTGCTGGAGGTCCTGCCAGCAGGCGGCGGAGAAACGGCGGCGGAGCTCGGACAGGACCGGCTCGACCGCACCGGCTCGGGTGGTGAGCGCCTCGGCGCGGGTACGGAGGGAGACCAGGCGCTTGTCGGTCTCGGCGGCCCGCTCGGGCAGGCGCTCGGCCTCGGCGCGGACGGCCTCGGCGTCGCGCAGGACGCGGTCGGCGCGCTGGAGCGTCTCGGGGACGCCGTGGCGGCCGGCGCCTTCGTTGAGACGGGTCAGTTCGGGGCCGAGGGCGGCGAGGCGCGCGGCGAGATCGTCCGCTCGCAGACCGGACTGGCGCGCCGTGTCGAGAGCGGTGCTCGCGTTCCGGAGTGCTTGTCGGGCCCGCTCGACGGCGGGGGCGAGGCGGGCGAGCTGCGTCTCCGCCTTGTCGAGCAGCGGCCCGAGGCCCTGCTCGAACCGGTCCAGCTCTCCCTTGACCCGTACGAGCTCGTCCTTGGCGCGGGTGAGCTCGGTGCGGGCGCGGTTGGCGGTGGCGGCGTCGAGCTCGTCACGGTCGAGGTCGTGGGCGTCGACGGCGGTGATGTAGGCGTGGCTGACCTCGTCGATCCGTTGCCCGAGGGCGGAGAAGCCGTCGATGGCGTGCCGGGCGCCGGGGGAGCTGTCGACGGCGGTGATCGTCTCGATGGAGATCCGCAGATCACGCTGGGCGGTGTCCAGCTCGTAGAACGCGGCGGCCGCGGCGTCCTTGGCGGCCTGCGCCTCGGCCCGCTGGCTCTCGCCGCGTCCACCGAACCAGCGCCGTGTACCGCCGCCGGCGAAGGCGGCGGGAAGAAGGGCGAGGGCGAGCAGGGGCAGCGCGAGCGCGACCCGTCCGATGCCGCCCCCGCCTCGTACGTCCGCCCCGGTTTCCGTCTCCGCCCCCGTCGTCACGGCGCTCGTCGAACCGCCCCTCGCGTGAGTCGCCGCCACGTCCCTCTCCCGTGCTGTGTCCGCCCTGCCCGGTCTGGTTCATTGTCCCACCAGGTAAGGACGAACACACGGGCCTGTCAGTTCGCGCTGCGGACGACGACTTCCCCGTTGTCGCTGCGGGCGGTGACGACGTTGGGGCTGCCCTTGCGGGTCGGCACGTCGATCCGGACGCTGCCGTTGTCGCTGCGCCCGTCGACGTCGTACGAGGTCGGGCCGGTGGGGAGCGCGATGTCGATCTCCCCGTTGTTGCTGACGGCCTCGACGCGCCCCGGTGCGGCGCTCAGGGAGAGCCGTACGGCCCCGTTGTCGGACCGCGCGACGATCTGCGCGGAGGTGGTGCCGTCCTCGACGACGACCTCTCCGTTGTTACTGGTCAGATCGAGCGCGCCGGAGGACCCGCGGACGAGGACGGCGCCGTTGTCGGACCGGACCTTCAGCGGGGTCTTGAACCCGTCGGCGGTCACCTTCCCGTTGTCGTCCTCGACGGTCACGGCGACGCCGCGGGGGACCTGGATCCGGTGGACGGAGTCGCAGTTGCTGGCGAGGGCGTCGCACTCCACCCGCAGGGTGAGCCGCCCGCCTTCGAGCCGCCAGGTGGCGTCGGGCCCGTCGCCCATGAACACCCACCCGTCGACCTGCCGGCTGACCCGCACGTCCTCGATGTCGGCGGGCACGATCTCCAGGGCGGAGTTGTCGGAGTCGACGGTGAGCGCGTCCCCGGAGAAGGCGAAGCTCTTGCGCTCGACGGGCGCGCCGTCGACATCGGCGCTCCCGCACCCACCGACCCCGAGAGCGACGACGACGGCCCCACCGGAGGCGAGGAGCATACGGATGCGGCGACGAGCGGCCATGACGATCAAACCCCCAGGTAACGCGCTGACTGTCCCCACAAGGTACGGACGCCACCAGCTCGGCCACGATCCGGCGACCCACCGTCCGATGGTGGGGCTACCCCCCGAACCCGCCCGGTTTGCGGGACCCACCGGTGGGCCATGTACGCTGTTGCCTCATTCCACGGGTGCGTAGCTCAGGGGTAGAGCGCTGCTCTTACAAAGCAGATGTCGGCGGTTCGAAACCGTCCGCGCCCACCAGTGCAAAGGCCCCCGCAGCTCACCGCTGCGGGGGCCTTTGACGGTAGAGGCTGACGGCAGTCTCACTCAGGACGGCGCCGGCGGAGCAGCCGGTCCATGTGCCCCATCGCCTCCCTTCGGCGCTCGTCGGAGACGTGGGTGTAGATGTTCATCGTGACGGCGATCTGCGAGTGCCCCAGGATCTCCATCACGACCCGCGCCGGCACGCCCGCGGCGAACAGGAGCGTCGCGCACCCGTGCCGTGCGTCGTGCAGCCGGATCCGGGGGAGCCCGGCCGCCTCCGTGATGCGCTGGAACGAGCGGCTGAGGTTCATCGGCTCGACCGTGCGGCCTGTACGCGTCGTGAAGACGTAGTCACTGGCCTGCCAGTCCTGCTTTGCCGCGTCCCGCAGCACCGTCTGCCGGAGACGCTGCCAGCGCAGCGGAGGCACGCACATGAGGGGGAGAGGGATGACGCGGCTCCGGCGGTTCTTCGTCGAGTCCGCGTACAGCTCGTTCTGCACCCGCTGGATCTGGTTCCGCACGGTGAGGGTGCGACGGTCCAGATCGATGTCCGACCAGCGCAGCCCGAGCACCTCCCCGCGGCGCAGCCCGAGGGCCACGGCCAGGACGAACGTCGCGTACAGCGCGTCCCCCCTTGCTGCCTCCAGGAAGGTCGTCGTCTGCTCCAGGTCCCACGGCTGCAGTTCCCTCTGCTGCACCCGCGGGGCTGGTACGAGCTTGACCACGTTCCTGCTGATGAGCTCCTCCCGGCAGGCGGCGCTGAGCGCGCTGCGCAGGACGCGGTGCGACTCCTTGGCCGTGGCCGGGGAGGCCTTGGCCGAGACAGCGGTGAGCATCCGGCGGACGTCCGCTGCCCCCAAGTTCTCCAGGCGCTTGGTCCCGATGTTGGGGATCAGGTAGAGGCGGACATGGGTCTCGTATTTGGCGTACGTCGTCTTCTTACAGTCGCCCTTGACGAACTGCTCCAGCCAGTACGGCAGCCACTCGGAGAGCTTGGCCGAGCGGGTCGGGGTCGGGATGCGCTGGCGGTCCCGTCGGACGAGTTCCTGCCGCTTGGCGTCGCACTCCTCCCACGTGGCCCCGTACACCGTCTTCCTCTTCCGGGTGCCGTCGGGCTGGGGGACGTACACACGGGCTTCGTAACGCCCGTCCTTATGCTGCCAGCACCGTTCGGGTTCCTCTTGCGTGCCATCAGGCGGCGTCCTCCAGGCGGTTGTTCATGTAAGTGCGGAGTGCGTCGAGGGGGATGCGGCGGCAGCGGCCCTCGGTGTAACTGGGCAGGGCACGGGACCGGATCAGGTCGTAGACCTTGCTGCGGCTGTACTTCAGAGCGGCCATGACTTCGGGGACGGTCACGGCGGTGTGGCTGGTCGGGATCGCGGTCGTCAAAGCAGGCCTCCTCGGCCCTCATGGGGGGCGAAAAAGTTGGAGATACATTGCGCTGAGTCGTGACTCATCGCGACTCAGAGCGGCTCAGGGGATCGGGTTGAGCGTGATTCCGGCGTACGTGGCCACCTGCCGGCCGAAGGCGTCGCGGGGTCGGGTGCGGTGGAGCTGGGGGACGACGGAGAGCAGGTTGCGGCCGAAGAGCTGCTTGGTGCCGACGGACCGCACGCCGTTGTCCTCAGCCCACTCCCGCCAGGCGGCCCACAGGACGTCGACGGGTACTTCGCGGGTGTGGCCGGTGGTACAGCGTTCGCGGACGAATGCGGACGTCGGCGAGGCGGTGTCCTGCATGGTCATGACCGCGTCCTGCGAGGAAGCCGGTTCGGTGATCCGACCGGTGCGCTCCAGGCGGGCCAGGCCGTCGAGGGCCCAGTTGATGATCCCGGGCATCTCCGCGGCGAGCTTCTCCGTCAGCTCGGTGTCCTCCTTGCCGAGCCAGGAGACGGTCATGTTGAGGACGATGAACCGGCGGGCGATGACGCCGGAGGAGTCGCCGAAGTTCGGCAGCTCGTTGGTGAGAACCATGAGCCGGGTGGGCAGCTTGCCGGTCCAGACGTCGCGGTACTTCCGGTCGATGTCGATGGTGTCCTCGCCGGAGATCGTCAGCAGCCGCTCGACGACCTGGCCCCCGTCGCCGGACAGACGGGCGTCGGAGATGACGGCGAGCGGCTTGCCGACGAGGGTGGAGAGCCCGAAGTTCGTGCCCAGTCCGGCGAGCGTCGGGCCGGCGAGGTTCTCCTTGCCGACCAGCTCCTTCAGGATCCGAGCGATCGTGCCCTTCCCCGAGCGGGTCGGTCCTTTCATGAGCAGGATCTTCTGCTGGTCAGTCCGGCCAGAGAGCACGTAGCCGAACCACTCCTGGACGGCGGCGATGGACTCGGGGTCGTCCGGCCAGATCCCGTTGAGGAACGCTTCCCAGGCGGGCGCGGTCGCGTCGGGGTCGTAGTCGTATGGGACGGACACCAGGTTGAAGAACCCGGGGCCGTGAGGCAGCAGCTTGCGGTCCCGGATTCTCAGCAGTCCGTTGCGGCAGGCGACGATCGGGCTTGTGTCGTGCTTGCCGCTCTCGCCGTCGATCCAGGCCGGGGCGTCGGTGTCGGTGGGCAGGAAGGTGATGGCGCTCAGCGCGTCGAGAAGGTTGCTGATCTTTGTCTTCGTCGGCGCCCACTCCCGCACTTCCGGCAGCCCGTTCTTGTCGACGCCGGCGCAGAACGTGGTGTGCTCCAGGCGCTTGTAGAGCCCGGCGCGCATCTGCTGTTCGTCGTACTCCCGCCAGCACGTTCCGGTCCACCGCATCCACGACCCCCGCCAACGACGCAGGCGCAGCTGTCCGTCCTCGGTGTGCCAGGCGGGAACGAGCTTGCGGGCCACAGCCATCGGGTTGGATGGCGAGGGCAGCTCCTCCGTGCCGGTCACGCGGCTTCCTTCCCGTGGGGCAACAGCGGGCAGGTGGTGCGGTGGCGGGTGTGGTCGGCGATGAGCGCGGCGGCTTTGCGCTGCCCGAACGCCACCAGGTCCCGCCCGCAGGAGCACCACGAGCGCACGGAAGGAGTCGTGTCCCCTCCCGGCGCGGAGATCCGCAGCAGGGCAACGATCCGGGGCCCATCAGCCGTGGCGCTCACGCGGTCGCTCCAAGAGCATCCTGGAGGCCGTTGACGACCGCCCGGCGGGCATACGGCTCGGGGACGCCGACGGAAACGGCGGCGTCGATGATGTCCTCGCCCAGGGCGTCGAGCCCGCAGGGTCCGGGGCAGGCGGTGTGCTGTTTGGCGAGGAATCGGGCGGCTCCGTACGCGGCCGTCCCAGCGCCCTTCTCGGCTCGGGCCTGGACGAGCGCGATACCGCGGTCGACGCCAGTGCGGACGTAGCCGTCGGTGTGGCGGCAGCCGGTGGCCACACTCCGGTCCCACCGGGACGTGGCGGAAGAATCCACGACCTTGCGGGCTGGGGTGGACTCTTCCTTGACGACCAGGGCGAGGACGGCCGGCGGCAGCACCGCCATGGTGCCGGTACCGGAACCGAGCCAACGGGCGTAGGACATGAGGGACTTGATGTCGACGCCCGGCCGGACGTGGTTGGCGGAACGCATCACGCCCTGGTAGATCCAGTGTTCCCCGCGGGTCGTGATCACGGTTCGGGTTGGCGGCAGGGCGGTGCGGGCCCAGTCGACGGCGTCGGCGTCGTCCAGGTCGACCACGGTCACTCCGGCCCCGCCGGGGTGGTAGGCGACGGTCACCGCGTGCACCCAGGCGCTGGCCCAGGCAGGCGACTCGATGATGTGGGGGTCGGCGGTGGCGGCGGCCCAGCCGTGGCACGGCCGCGGGCAGACGCAGGGGCCGGGGGTCTTCATGTTCGGCCGGCCACCGCACGCGTTGTCGGTGCAGTCGGGGCAGTTGCCGAAGGGGCCCTTCCCCGCCCGCAGTGGCAGCACCGGAATGAGGCCTGCTGCGAGGTACAGGGCTGTGGCGAGGTGACGGCCGTCTCGCCGGATCGAGGTGGGATAGGTCATGCTGGGTGTCTCCAGTTCTCTCGAAAGTGCTGGCAGACGAGGGCGGCCCCGGACTTTGGCGAGACGGGGGCCGCCCTCGGCGTATCTACGAGGTCATGCGACGGACACGGATGAGCGCCTCACGCGCCGCGTCGGTGGTGAACTCGTAGCCGACGTAGGCACTCGGGCCCGGGAACGCGGTGCAGGGGGTGGTCTCCAGGAGGCGGGCGGCGTGGTGGACGCAGCCGAGCTTCTCGGCGCCCTTGCGGTCGCGGAGAAGGACCGCGTCGGCAGCGCCTTCACAGGGGTTGGGGTCGGTGTGGTGGGCGGCGGCGCAGCGTTCGGTCATGCGGCGAGCTCCTTGTCGTCGGTGAGGGTCCAGGTCCAGGCCTCGCCATCAGCTGCCGCGCGGCCAGCGGCTTCGGCCAGGAGCCGGGCGGCGGCCGCGATCTTGGGCTTCGTGAAGCGGTGGCGGGCCACCTTCATCAGCGCCTCGCTGATCGCCTCGGCCTGGGCAGGCGTGAACTGGGCGCCCTCGGCGGCCGCGTGCTCCAGGAGCTCGACGAGCTGGCGGCGCTGGTTGTACGGGACGACGCCGGTGACGTAGTCGGCGAGGCCGGTGATGAACGTGAGCGGGTGGCGGTCCTGGCCGAAGAAGTCGGCGCCGTGGCTGGTCACGAGGTGGGTGGTCATCGCTGCGTCTCCTGTCGGGCGGCGGCTGCGGCTTCGCGGACGAGGGCGAGGACTTCGGTCTGGGTTCGGCTGGTGGCGTCGTTCCAGTGGTGGAAGGGCTGGGTGGTGCCGCGGCGGGCGAGGGCGTTCTGGAGGCGGGTGCCGGCGGTGCGGGCGGTGGTCTCGTTGCCGTAGCCGAGGCGGAACAGGACGGCCTGGGCGCCGAGGATGCAGCGGCGCCCGGACGTGGAGCGGGCGGTGCCCTGGGCCCAGCCGTAGCGCTCGATGACGAGGGCGGTGAGCTCCAGGTGCTCGGCGACCTCGATGTGCCGTCCGCCGCCGTGGAGCTGACGGAGCAGCGGGAAGGCGAGGACCCAGTCGGGCAGGAGCCGCAGCGCCCGCGCGGGCGGGGTGAGGACTGGGGTGGAAGACAACTCGTCTCCGGTCAGCACCGGGGCGGTGCCGAGGGCTTCGGCGACGAGCTCGGCGGTGGTCTTGGTGACGAGCGGGTGCGCGGTCGTGCGGACGCGGGCGAGGAGGTACTGCTCGATCTCGCGGACCAGGAGCGCGGCCTCGTCGGCGAGTTCGGGGCTAGTGGTGTCGGGGGCGGTGAGGGTCTGGGCGGTCACGGTGCCTGACTCCTTATATGCCAGTTTGGCCTAAGGCGGAGACCTGGACGGAGCCCGGACGGGCGCGCGTTGTCGCAGGTCAGGGAGTTGGGCGACTCGGACGGATCCGGGGCCGACCTGGACGCAGGGCGTCCGGGTCTCGGCTTCGGTGTCCGGGTCCGGGCCCGCCCGGCCCCCGGTCAAATCGGGGCATATCCGGGCGGGTGTCCGGGTGTTGTCCGGGTTGGAATCAGGCGGTGAGCCCGAATCGGGCGGCCGCCGCGGCCTCGACCCGCTCCAGCGGGTAGCCCGCGAGGCGCGAACCCTTCTCGCCCCACGGCCGCTTGGCCTTGTCGGCGTCGGTCCGCACGACCAGGGCGCCGAGCTTCTCGGCGGTGACCGGGTGGCCGGCGGTCCTGAGCTCGTCGACCAGGAGCTGGCCGGGCAGCCACTCGGCCGGGCCGGTCTCGGTGGCGTGGGCCGTGAAGACGTCCAGGACGTCGGCGAGGATCAGCGCGTCCTCGTCGCCCCGGCCCCGCAGCTGCTCGGCGAGCGTGAGCGGGGCCGAGGGGAGCGTCCCGGCCTTGCGGCGCCACTCGGTGGCCCGGGCGAGGAGGGTCTCGACCTTCTCGTCGGTGTAGTAGTCGGCGCGGACCATCTGGGGGTTGGTGCCCTCGGCCCAGAGGTAGCCGGCGCCTCGCATCTCGGCCTGGATGGTCTTCGCGGAGTAGCCGGAGGCGGCGGCGCCCTTGCCGAGGATCGTGTCGGACGCCTCGGGGGTGGTGCAGCGCAGCGCCCACCGGATGGAAAGCAGGTCGCGGAGGCTGGTGTCGACGACGTCGGAGCCGGGCTTCTGGGTCGCGCAGAAGGTCACGATGCCCGCGGCGCGGCCCCGGGAGACCAGGTTCCGCAGCGCCTTGGTGATCTTCTTTCCGTACTCCTCGTCCGTTGTGTAGAACATCAGCTCGTCGACGCAGAGCAGGAGCTGGCGCAGCTCCGGGTGCTGGTCGGCGAGCTCCTCGGTGACCTTCCGCTTCCCGAGCTTCTTCAGCAGCGCGTACCGCTGCTTCATGTCCTTGATGAGGTCGAGCAGCATCGCGTAGAGCGCCTCGGGATCCGCGTCGCCCTCGAACGCCTCACACAGCGGCTCGAAGGGCTCCAGGTCACCACCGCCCTTGCCGTCGGCGAACCACAGGATCACGCGCGGGTCGAGCGCGGCGTGAAGTAGGATCGTGTTGCCCGAGGCCGACTTGCCCGCGCCGGGCTCGCCCCCGACCAGGATCGAGCGCTCCACCACCGAGATGGAGATCGGGAGTCCCCGCACATCGGGGCCGATGGAGATGGGGCCCCAGAAGTTGGCGGGCGCCTCCAGAGCGAGGAGCGGGCCGGGCTTGGCCTTGTCAGTGAACGGCAGATCGCGGCTCACGTAGAGCTCGATCCGGCCGGAGCGGCCCTTCTTCGCGATCGAGACCTGGGCCTCCTCCACGCCGAACGCGGCGGCCAGTTCGTCGGTCGCGCGGATCGCGCGCTTGGCAGGGATGCCGGGCGGAAGGTCGAGAACGGCCGTCCAGGCCCCGCGGGTGTCGAGCATCGGCATCTGCACCACGCGCAGCGTCTCCTCCGACCCGATGACCTTCGCGGCCCGGAACGCGGAGTCGAGCATCGGGGCGGTCATCCGGTCGCCGTCGCCGAGCGAACGCCACTCCGAGGTCCAGTCCGCGTCCTCCTCGTACGGCTTGCGCCCGGCGAACGCCCCGCCGGAGAAGGTGGCGAGGAGACCGGCGGCCAGGCCGAGGCCGCCGCCCGTGGCGTAGCCGGAGCCCATCGCGGCGAGCGGCGGACCGTAGACGACACCCGCGCGCAGGTTCCGAGCGCGGTTACGGTCCTTCTTCGCCTTCTTGTGCAGCGCGACGGCCTGCTCGGCGGCCGCGGTCGCCGCCTGCGCCGACTTCATCGCCAGCTCCTTCTTGTTACCAAGGATGCGGGGAGTGAAGCGGGCGTGCCGGGACGCGGCCCTCGCCTCGCGGGTCAGGACGTGCGCGGTGTGGGCGGCGGACTGGACGCGGACGCCCTCGAAGCCGACGACCCACTCGTGCATCCGGCGGGCCCCGCGGCCGAACTGGCGGACGTGGCCCTTGTCCGTGGCCTGGCGCCGGACCCAGCGGCGAAAGCCCCGCCGGCGGGCCCGGTAGAAGACCCCGGCCCAGGCGGCCCAGCCCTCGGGCGACTTCATCCACGCCGGGATGAGCGGGGCGTCGTCGAACGCGTCCAGGTCGACCTTCTCCACCGGCCTGGCCGGGGCCGGTGCGGCCGGGGCGAGGGGCTTGTCGAGGATGACGCGAGCGGTCTCCAGAACGAGGGTCCGGTCCGCCGTGGCGGGCACAGGCGCCTCGGTGTCGTCGGCGGTCTCGGCCCAGTCGGTCCACTGCGCGGTCTGCGGGTGGAGGTAGGTCACGGTCGCGCCCTCCGGCTCGGCCGGGGCGGTGGTGTTCTCAGCGATGTGCTCGGTCATGCTGGCTCTGCCTCCTGGTGAGGTAGCGGGGCCCGGCCGGTGCTGCCAGGCGAGGGCCGGGCCCCGCGTTCAGGGGTGGGTCAGGACTGGACGAGGTGCGGGCCGGCCACGTGCCGGGCGCCGGTGGAGTCGATGAGCCAGACCTCGGGCGTCGCCTCGAACTTGACGCGGTAGCCGCGGGTCGTGGTCCGCTCGATGCCCCGGCGGTCCCTCAGCGCCTTCTTCACGGCGTCCTGGGGCGAGCGGGCGCCTTCGACAAGGACGGTGCGGATGCCGGACGGGGCGACCGGCCAGGTGACGGTGTGCGCGGGCGTCGTGCGGGTGACCGACGTGTCCGACCGGTCGGCGGCGGCGACGTTCTCGGTGACGAACTGCGGGTCGAGCGGCTTGCGGCTGAACAGACCCATGACGGGCCCTCCCTGAGGTGCGGTGGGGTGGTTCAGGCGACGTGCAGGTGGCGCTGTTCGATGACGAGGTCACGCAGTCGCAACGCGTCCTCGCGGCGGATCTGGAGCTTCTTCGCGAGACCCGCAGCAGAGATCTGCTTGCCCTCGGCGACGAGCTCGGCGGCGGCCGCGAGCGCGTCCGGCAGGAGCTCCTTCAGCTCGTCGTCGGACCGTCCCGCCGGGGTGTCCCGGCGCGGTTGCTCAGCGGACTTCTCGGGAGGTTTCGCCCCAATTCCCGCTTGGGATTCGGGCACCTGTGTGAGTTCGGGAAGCGGGTTGAACTTCGCGGCCTGGAGCCCGGTCTGCAGGAGCTCGTCGCGGACGTTGTCGCCGAGCTCGAACGCGGCCCCGAGCTGGAGCACGGCGTTGGTCGCGGTCGCGTACAGCTCGGCGCTCAGGCCGGGCTCGGCGCCGGTGTGGATGCGCCACGCGGCGGCGAACGCCTGCTCGTCGGTGATCGCCCCGTACGGGAGCGCGGACTTGAGCTTGTCGGCCTGCTCGGCGATCGGCTTGTGGTGCTTGCGCCGCTTGGCCTCGTGCTCGCGGCGGGCTTTCTCCTCGCGCTTCTGGGCCCGGGTTTCACCGTGGCTGCCGTGGGTCTTCAGGTCCCAGATGTAGATCGCGAACAGCGAGCTCGCGCCGAGGACGAACGCGACCCACGGGTGGGCGCCGTACGCCTCCAGGCCGTGCCAGAAGTTCACCGCGGCCGCCACGGCGGAGACGGCCCAGGTGCCGATCCGGTACTTCCTCGGCTCACGGCCCGCGTCCTCGGCCTGCTTGCCCATGAACGTGATCGCCCAGGCGCCACCCTCGAGCATCGCGGCCAAGAGGCCGGCCATCGGCGCCGCCACCGTCGCGCCGGTCAGCGCTCCGATCTGGGAGAGGACCGCCGGGACGATCGAGGCGACCATCACGAACCCGACGAACAGCGTCGCGGGGTTGGCCTTGAGCCAGCGGATCAGCTTCGCGCGCTTCGCAGCGGCCGCCGCCTTCTTCGCCTGCAGCTCGGCCGCGCGGGCCTTCTTGTCGGCCTGCTCCTGGCGGCGGTTGGCCTCCGCGTCCTTGCGCTTCTCCTCGGCCCGGGCCTTCTCCCGCTCACGGGCGGCATCGAGCTCCAGGCGGCGGTCCTCGCGGTCCTGGGCGCGCTCGGCTGCCCGGTCGGCGCGGCGCTCTTCGCGGGTACGAGCTCATCGGGTCCCCCAGCCGTCGGGGACGCGATCCCCGACAGGGCATCAGCGAGTTCGGCACGGAGTCGGGGCGAGACCCGGGCGAGGCAGAAGCGGCGGGCAAACCGCTCGTCGACGGCCGCGATCGCCCTGGCCACGGTCTCGGTGATCAGGCTGGCCAGTGCGACGACTCCGGCCACCAGGCCGAGGGCCAGCTCCAGCACCGTGAGGACGAACAGCAGGATCTGGGCGAGCGTCCTCATGCCGCACCCCGCTCGAAGCGCTGGGCGGAGCGACGGGGGAAGGACAGCACCCGGGCGCCCAGCAGGCTCCGGTAGTAGGCGAGGTCCTCGGCGTCGACGTCCGTGTCAGCCGCCTCCTCCAGGGCGCCGACGATGTCCCGCAGCGCGTCCTGGCCGACGGCCGAGTCGAACTCCACCGGCTCCAAGACGCAGCCCATCCCGGCCTCAGTGAGCTCGGTTCCGGTAACGATCCTCTGGCCAGCAACGATCACGTTCATGGGTCGTACTTCCTTTCGCGGGTTGGGACGGCCCGAACCGAGGCCCCGGTGTTCGAGCACCGGGGCCTCTTGCCGTTGGAGCGCAGTGGGGTTCTCCGGCTCCCCGCCGCCCCGCCCGTACACACCCCGCGAACAGGGCGCGGACAGGTGGAGGAGGCAACCGGCCGCAGCCGAACGACTGCGGGCGTTAGATGACGCGGTGGGCGCGGCCGCCTCGCCGGTCGAGCGGGGGCGGCGCCTGGATTCTTCGTCGGTACATCAGGACCTCCTGGGCGTCGGGCAAAGGGATGGAGCGCTGCAAGGGGGACCTCGTCCCCACTCTCCGGCCGTTGCTCGCGGTCACCGGGCCACCTCGCCAGTCGGGCCGAAGCCCTGTCCTCTGGCCTTCAGCGGGATCGCAGCGTCCCCGCCTTGAGCACACCCCGTCAGGGCCATTGCGGCCCATCTGGTGCGCACCAATAGATTGACATCTGGTGCGCACCAGATGCAACCCCTGGTTCGGATTGCGTGTCGGTGTACTCCTCCAGAGAACGGCCCAATTGGGGTGTCTCGGTAGGCAACTGGGGTTAACCTCAAGGGTGTTAACCAGCTCTCACCTGCGGCTCTACGGAGGCGGCGTGGCTAAGGGGTTAAAGGCGATCCGGACCGCGCGAGGGTGGTCGCAGGACCGACTCATCCATGAGATGCGGCGGTTCGCGGAGCAGCGGCTGATCGACATCGCATCCGCGGCCAGCCTCAAGACCTACGTGTCGGAGTGGGAGAACGGGCGACGCACCATCACGGATCGTTACGCCGGGATCCTGCGACCACTCCTGGGCGCCACCGACGTCGAGCTGCGGGGTAAGGACGAGGCCCCCGCGCTTCAGGCGGACGGCTATGCGGACTTGCTGAGCCGGATCGACGCGGCCGGCAGCCTGAGTCAGTCCATGGTCCCGTCGTTCCTGGCCCAGACCGAGCTACTCCGGACCATGGACCGCCAGATGGGCGCAACTGGCTTGGTCGACCAGATGAACGGCCATCTGGTGGCGATGGAGGAAGCGTTGACCTTCGCCGTTCTGCCAGGGACGCGACGGCCTATCGCAGCCGCCCTTGCGGGAGCGTCCACCCTCGCAGCCTGGCAAGCGTTGGACGCCGGCGCCGTGGATCGGGCATGGCGGCGGTACGAGCTCGCCAAAAAGGCGGCGCAGGACGCCGAGTCCCCGTTGTACCTGGCGCACGCCATGGGCGAGCAGGCGTACGTACTCGCGGACGCTGGTAGGCCTCAGCTGGCAGTCGAGTTGGTGAGAGACGCGCAGCGCACCCACCCCGAACGCCAGTCACCCCGCCTCAGGGCATGGCTGGCGGCGGCTGAGGCCGAACTGTGTGCTGCCGTCGGCGGCCCGGAGATGGAGGCGGCCGCGAGGGCGGCTCTTGTGCGGGCGACCGAGCTTCTTCCGGACGACGGCGAGGTACGCGACGCCGACATGCTGAGCATCTTCCTCAACACCGGTCACCTGTCGAGGTGGCGAGGGAACGTCCTGGCCAAGCTCGGAGATGCCTCAGCGATGGAGGAGCTGTACGCGTCGCTCCGCAGCGCCGACGAGACCTTCGTACGCGCCAACTCCGGCATCCACTGTGACCTCACCCAGGCGCACCTCGCCCGCGGTGAGCTGGATGACGCTCGGTCCCATCTCCAGAAGGCCCGGTTGCTGGCGAACCGCACGGGCTCCGTGCGGTACCGCCGGCGTGTGGAGCTTCTTACCGGGCGCCTCTAGTTCGGGACGCGAGGATGTGGAGCAGAGCCACGAGTGTCCCGGATCCCATGAGCTTGCCCTCTGCCATCAGGTGTGGGATGTCGTCGAGGGGGATCCAAGCGATCTCCCCGGCTTCCTCGGCGTCGGTCGGCTCGCCGACCTTCTCAGCGCCATGGGCTACGAAGATCTCATGGGGTGAGTCGACCATGCCGATCATCGGCTGGTAGCTGATCACGTGCTCGACGGGGCCGGGACGCCACCCCGTTTCCTCCTCGGTCTCGCGGGCCGCCGTGGTTGCGGCGTCCTCGCCCCCATCCACGATTCCGCCAGGCAGTTCCCAGCCCCACTGCTGCGGCACGAAGCGGTACCGCCACAGCATGAGCACGCGGTCCTGGTCGTCGATCACGGCGGTGACCGCGACGCGGAACAGGCGAACGACATGGTGCTCGAACCGATCGACGCCGGGGGGCTCGACGTCGACCAGCTCCAGGCTCACCCACCGGTTCTCGTAGACGTGCCGGGCGCCGTAGATCTTCCACGGCTCCATCTCCACCGGAGTCGGGACGCTCTCGCCGCCGAGGACGCGGTAGGAGCTGCGGTCGTGAGCCTTGATGTAGTGCTCATTCGACAGTCGGGCGAGTACCTGACGCAGCGCGGTACGGCCGATCTCAAGCTCGGCGCTCAGAGTTCGTTCGGACGGCAGCTTGTCGCCTGGGCTGAAGCGGCCGGACTCGATCCACGACCGGATCGTCTCGTAGACCCTCTGCGTTTTGGGTCCCATCCTTAGCGCACACTCCCGGATCGTCGGTTGGTGGTAGCTAGCGTATCCGGAGGGCGGAACGGGTGACTCAGCCATGCAAACCTCTCTCCTGAGTATCACTCACTCACCTTGAAGCGGATTACGTGCGCAGATCAAATTTAGACTCTAAAGGAAATCGCTTTGACTCCTTGCAGGTTAGAGGCGAGGATTCGACAGAACTACTTGCAAGCCTCAACATTCTCAGGCGACACAATCCCGGCGCCTTGGCGACTCTCAGCTCTGCGCGGAGAAATCTGAGCCAGCGCGTGATGCAATGCATCTCTCGGCATTTGCGCGGGAATCGGCTGCAGCTTCTCTGGCGCCACCACGGGCGTAGGCCGCAGAAGACCTCTCCCATGCCTCTTGAATCTGGCACTGTTCGGCACCCGATGCACTTAGGGTCGCAGCCAACTCACCCCACGCTTCACCACTTTGGAACCAGTCCTGAATCTCAGCAAAAATTTCAGCAGCTCGCCTACCAGCAGCGGCGGCTTCTTCGAAGCGGCACAATTCTCGAAGCGTGGCGCCAAGATTATTCCAGACGGCGGCTTCGTTATGGATGTCCTGGGACCGTTGATGGAAATCGAGGGCCGTTCGATGAGCATGAAGGGCTTCATCGAAGCGGCGCAGCTTATTAAGCGTGAGGCCGAGATTATGCCAGGCGCCGGCTTCATTTATATGGTCGCCAGCCTGTTGGTGCAGACGGAGAGCTTTTTGATGGGCCTCAAGAGCTTGATCGAAGCGACCTAGCTCTTTAAGTGCGAGGCCAGCGCTGTTCCAGGAGATGGCTTCATCGTTAATTTGGCCACTCTGCTGATGCAGGCGAAGGGAAGTTTGATGGGCTTCAAGGGCTTCATCCAAACGATGCAATCTTTGAAGCGTGACGCCCAAGCCATCCCAGAAGGCGCCTTCATTTCGGGTGAGCCTAAATTCTTTGTATAGACGAAGGGCCGTTTCGTGAGCTTGGAGGGCTTCATCAAATCGGCGCACTTCGTTGAGGGCGTGGCCAAGGTTATTCCAGGCGTTAACTTGACTTCGGGCGTCTTTGAGAGAAGCGCAAGCGTCAAGAGCAAGGGAGGTAACAGTAACTAGGTCTCTGAGGTGCCGCCGCCAGCGCAAGTAGTAGTGAATCGCGAAACTTAGGTCGCGGCTTGCGTGAGGGGTGATGTGGGCGGCGGCAATGAGGTTTTCACGTTCAGCGTCGAACCAATTTGCAGCCTGCCTAAAGTCTGCAAACCGCGAGGAGGCAGGCCGCCCGGCATAAAACCCGAAGTGGCTATTAGCTGCCTGGGCGTGCTCTATGTAGTAGTCGAGAAGCCGAGCCTGCGCTTGCTCATAGCGGCGGCGTGGAGCGCGCCCACTATCCATAACTGCTTCAGCTTGTTCGAGAGCATAGGCGCGCAGGAGGTCGTGCATCTGCCAGCGGTTGCGGACGATGGCATTTCGTTCAATTAGATGACTGGCGGCTAGCCTCCCCAAAAGGAGTTCAGTAGCCGACTGGGACTGATCGACTAGCACCATTGCGGCGGCGGTTGCGATATCGGGGCCCGGATTGAGCGACAACAGGCGAAAAAGTTCCTGCTCTTTTGGAGAGAGGCGCTCTAGAGACTGATCAAAGGTGGTGCGCAGGCTACGTTCACCATCGTCCAGATAGTTAAGGGAATCCTCCGGTTGAGAAAGCGCTTCAGCGCGCTCCGACAATGGCTGGGTGGGATCTTGAGCCAAGAGTGCTGCGGTAATCTGGAGAGCCAGCGGCAAATATCCACAAGCCAAAGCGACTTGCTCAGCCGCATCCGGTTCCTGACCTACCCTTACATCGGTAGGATCATTACTTTTCAGCGCTGAATCCAGCAGGGCAACAGAGTCCTCAGGCTGGAGATGATTGATGGTCCGCATCCGGCCCAGTCCTGTAAGGCGATGCCGGGAAGTGATAAGCATCCCGTGATTCCCTGGCGGTAGCAAGGGTTGCACCTGAGTGACGGAGGAAGCGTTGTCAGCCACTATCAACAATCGCTCACCTGCCTCTTGCCGCGCATTCAACTGTGACCGATACAAAGCTTCCCGCCCCATGCCGGGCGGCGGAAGATGGTTAGGATGCACTCCAAGTGATCGCAAAAGTGCTTCCAAAGCGTCATCCGCTTGGGTTGGGTTTGGGTCGTATCCACGTAGGTCGACCAGCAGCACGCCGGTATACCAGCCTTGCTTCTGTGCCTTGTGTCCGGCCGCGTAGGCCAGAGTAGTCTTTCCGACCCCACCCCACCCTGATAGCACGGCTACAGCAGGTCCGCTAGCGCGATTAGGATCTAGTACCCCTATGACAAAATCAAGATCGTCATCGCGACCCGTAAACCCGGTCGGCAACTGCGGCAAAGCATCCAAAGCAGTGGGAACTGGCGCGTACTGCTGAACGTAAGTATTCGTGGTTTGCGTCCCACTACCGAGCACTTGACTATGCTCGAACGACGCTCCTGCGAAGTTGCTCCCGATCCGCTGCCCTTGCCTCGGACGCTTGTCTTTCGTACCGCCACTCTTACGCTTGCCGGACTTCTTCTTCGTCCCCATGCTGCCCGTCTCGCTACCGGTTGATCGTGTTGTTCTGCGTGCCGCTGCCGAGAACCTGGCTGTCGGTGAACGTCGCGTTGCTGAAGTCGTTGTGCGTGCTCTGTGCCGGAGCCTGGGATCGAGCCTGCTCGACCAGAGCCTGCAGCTCAGCAGCCACCTGCTGCCGCTCTCCCTCCGGAAGCTGCTCGAGAAGCATCTCCAGACGGGTCTGCCAACGCGTCACCAGAACCGTCTGCACCCGCTCCGCCCCAACACCGTCGCCGACCGACTCCAACTCGGCCCGCGTCTGATCCAGTCGCTCCAACTCCGCCTGCTCACGACCCGTATCGCCGCGACCGAGGATCCGCGCCACGCCGCTGCGTATCCCGGCCCAGGCATCGGTCGCCGCCGCCTGCACAATCGCCCCGCCACCAGCCGCAGCCACAGCCATCAGACCCTCAACCAGCACGACAACACCTCCACAAACCAGCGGACAAGAAGCCCAGCGTAGGACGAGAGCCCTCGTCCGATCAGCCGAACCACAAACCTCCCCCTCTGGTACTTCATGCCTAAGCGGGCGCGCTGTAGTCACACGCTCCGGCTCTATGTGCTGGGAGGTGGAAGTAACCAGCAGTGCACTCTGGTCCCTCGATGGCGGGCAGGGCGCCGTCGTTCTTGAAGAGACCACCGCCGCGCGCGGTGGACTCTTCTGCGTTGCGGGCTGAGTCGCGATCTGAGAGGCGATGAGTCGCGATCCTCGTCTCGTGGGTACCCCCTCTGACCTGTACTGAGACGCGATGAGTCGCTTGAGTCGCAATAGATTCAGAAACTAGATGAAGTCCACCCGCAGACCTTCTGAACCCCGAGGGTGCACCTGCCGTCCGACGGTAGTCTCTGACGGCAACGTTGGCGTACTTGGTGGGCCAGGAGGATTCCCCTGCGCCAGGATCAGCTCCTGGTGTTGAGCATGGATGGGAGCCCGGCGGCATGCCCAGTGCGGCGGATGGAGTCGAGACAATCGGCGCGGTGTGCGAGCGCATTCCGCAGGAACTGATCGAGGCGGAGGCCGCCGCCCGGGTCAGCGCAGAGTGGAACGAGCACACGGAGTCCCGCACCAGCCGGCGCAACGGACACCGCGAGAGACGCTGGCCACGCCGGACACGATCGACGAGAACCACGCAAGTGCGATGCCGGACCACGTACACCTCACCCGGCCACGCGGCAGTCGGGTCAACTCGCCGAGTTGGTCAGGACGCAGTTCGGATAATCGTGGTCCGGATCGCCGACGGCGGCCCAGAGCTTCAGGACCTTGCCCTGCCTCAAGGCGGCGTAGGAGTCGGGCCCCCGCTCACCCGTTTCGGGGTGGGCGTGGTCGAAGGTCACGCCGACGAAGCTTTGCTCCTTGTTGGAGCCTTGCTCCCAGACGCCTGCTCCGGACCAGGTCAAACCCTCGTACCAGCCGACGGCGATGCAGACTTTGTCGGCGATGAACGTCCCGTCCTGCTTCAGCGTGAGGGTGCCGCCGTCTGCATCGGTCCACGTGGTCGCGACTTCGGCCGGCTTCAGAACGACCGGTTCGCCCTCAGGTGGCGGCAGGTCGTAGAGCCTGCCGCAGGCCGTGAGGGCAAGGGTCATGGCGAGCAAGATCAGCGCAGTACGACTGGAACGCAACACACTCCACCCCTAGCGGGTCCCGCAGGCCGCATGCGCGACCGATGGGCTCAAGAACCCACGCCGTACCCTGGCACGGAGTTTGAACATGTTCAAGTCTCGGTCGCCGGTGACCACACTTCACCGGGCATGAGGCAGAACAGCAGCGAAGTACCGCAACCACAGCGGTCAGTCACCGACGGACCGCCAATGACCCATGGATCCCATCCATCGCAAACCGCTTCCCGCCCCGGGACACGCGACAGTCCATGCCTTCACCATTTCACGCGACGGACACCACGACGGAGAACAGCCGCCCGCCGCTACACCCCACCAGGGGCCATGACCCGTAACTGACAGGCGCCTCTCCCCCGCTAGCCTGCGGCCGAGCAACGAACAAGGCCCAGGCTCCCGGTTCAGTGCCGGTGACCAGGGCCTTCGTCGTGCTACTTGCTGGTGGACACGGACGGTTTCGACCGAACATCTACTTTGCAAGTTCGATCAATTGCGGTGTCAGCGGTGGATGCCTGCTGAGCCATCGGTCATGAGAGGCAGTTCAAGGCTGCCCGCTTCCACTGCCGTTGATGTCAGGCCTGGATGTCAGCTGCCGAAACAGATCCGGATGCGGGCGGGGCTCCAGCGGGTCACGCGGCTCAGGTGGGCAACACCTCGGGCCCGACAACGGCAGCCCGCAGCGTTTCCACAAACTCCAGGCAGGAGCCGTATCGATCGTCAGGGGCCTTGGCCAGAGCAGTGCGCATCACATCATCAACATGCGGGGTGATCCCGGGCCGCCTCTGGGACAGGGGAGGCGGATCATCGTGCTGGTGCGCCCACATCAGCGCCGTGCATCCATCGCGTTGGAAAACTGGATCGCCGGCAATAGCTTCGTAGACAACGCAGGCCAGGGCGTAGAGGTCGGCGGCCCTGGTCACCGGATGGCCAGATATCTGCTCCGGCGCCACATAGTTGAGCGTGCCTGCGAACTGACCTGTTCGTGTGAAATTCTCCGTCAGTGTCCGTATGTCGATTCCGAAGTCCGTGAGGTAGGAATACTGTGGACGGTCCTCGTCGGCGCTGTTGACAACGAGGATGTTACCGGGACTGACATCACCATGCACCACTCCGCGCCTATGTGCGGAGTCAAGAGCCGATGCGACCTGCCCGGCAATGCGTATCGCACCGGCCACCGAGAGCGCTCCAGATTGATTGGGGAGTTCCCTCAAGTTCGGCGCAGCGATGTAGCGCATGGCGATGTAAAGCGATCCGTCTGCTTCTCCCGCCTCAAATACAGGCACAATATGCGGATGGTCTATCGCAGCGGTGATGCGATTATCATGCGCGAAGCGTCGGCGGAACGCTTCATTACGCCCCAGTCCCGGCGCCAGTATTTTCAGTGCCAGGGTGCGGTCCAGCCTGAGGTCCCTGGCTCGATAGACAATCCCAGTCCTTCCGCGCCCGATCTCGCTTTCCAGTTCATACCATGCAATATGCGCTCGGCTTGGGGCGGAAGGGTGACCATACGGCCCACTGCTATCCGGTATGCGTTCCATCAGCCACCACCTCGCAGGGCTAGGGCTAGCGCGATCCCATTTTATCTAGTCAGCGCCCGGCGTGCCTGTTGCCACACCGTCGGCGTGAAGCGGTAGGGGAGTGGGGCGTGAGACCGCTTCTACGGGTGGTCCAACCGGAATCGGCGCTTCTGCGGGAAGCGCTCTTGTTCGGGATCCAGGAAGTCGATCAAGTCCATCAGGGCAACCTGCAGCTCTACCAAGCGTGGATGCCGCCCCTCGAGCGAAGCCAGTGCGGCGATGCTGTCGGACAGACACGTGAACCAAGTGGCGAACTCTGGGTCAGATTCGAGTCGCGCACAGAACTCCGCGTATCCGATGCAGCCGTCGGCGTCTCCCCCCTCCTTGATGACGAGTTCCCCGATGGCCCTCTGGTCACTGCGAAATAATTGCAAGTGCCGATCCGGATAGGCGTCATCATTCAGAACACTTCCAATGCGTGCGAGCAGCGCCACAATTCTCCGGTTCGCCTCCTTGTTGCCGAGATCAAGGAAATAGATCCGGCGCCTGAGGATCTCGACCCATCCCAGGTACTCGGCAAGCACGTGCAGGGTGCTGCGCACTGCGTACAACTGGTCGCGAGGGTGCACGAAATACACTCTCAGAAATCTCTGCCCGGCGATATTGTAGAGGCGGGACTGGAAGTCGAAGGCGGCCCAGAGCAGGGGGTCACGAAAGCGGCTCATGACGTCCTGCCGCTCCTGCAAGCGGTTGCGTTCAGCGGTCTGTCGATCCAGATCGGATTTAAGGAAGGAATTCTTCCTGTTCACTCGCGAGCTATAGGCAACGCTTACCAGGGCCACAGCACCGGATAGGGAAGCGACAATCAGTTCCGTGTTCATGGCATCGCGTCGGACGGGGTCGAAGTGCAGGGCAGACGAGAGACTCGGCGCATCGGAATTTCTGACTACCCGAGACTGACATCGGTGCAAACAATTCTTGCGCTGAATGGAGGAGGCCGTCGGCGCGTCCGCTGACCTGGTGAGTTGGTGAGTTGCGGCATCCGCAGCGGACGCGGCTCCCGTGCCGTTGCCACGCGCGCCCCCCAGCCGCCGACACTTTGATCGCCCTGCTTTGGCCCTAGCCGGATCGGTCACGGGTCACTGACCCGGCGGCCTTGCCCGCGGCTAGCCCTGGCTCCCATCCCGTCTGCCGTCGACCCACACGTATGTGGAGTAGGCGCGGGTCCTGGCTCCCAGGTGGAGCGCGCCACTCTACGAACGACCTGGACGCCAGGACTCGTGTCTGCTCGGCTTGTCCAGGGGCGATGGCAGACGGGATGGGCCCCCTCACCACGGCGCTTCCCGCAGTCGCCCACGGGCCCCCGCCGTACCGGAGCCTGAGCGCCCCCGCCGGAGGCATCGTCCTGACCCGAACTTCGCGAACTCACCCGGTCACCCTCGGGGTTCACCACCCATCAAGCCGAGCCGTCGGGTGCCTTGATGCTGCCGATGTCTTACAGCTCGCCGACGCTGTACCTACCCGCTTTCGGGTGTTCATCCTGCTGGCGGCCTTCACCGGCCTTCGCTTCGGGGAGCTCGCCGCGCTTCAGCGCCATGATGTCGACCTCGATCGGCGAACCGTCGCCGTTCGGCGTGCCCTTGCCGAAACCCGCACCGACGGCATCCTGGTCAAGGCACCCAAGAGCGCGGCCGGTGTGCGGACCGTCGCCTTCCCGGCCTCCCTGGCGGAGAGCCTGGCCACTCATCTCGCCGTCTACGCCGAGCAGGGTCGCACCGGGCTGGTGTTCACCGGGGCACGCGGCGGGCAGCTGCGCCGGAACAACTTCCGCCGTCTGTGGCTGCAGGCCCTCAGGAAGACCGGCCTCGGAGACGTCCACTTCCACGATCTGCGCCACACCGGGAACACCCTCGCCGCGACCGGCGGCGCCACAACGCGTGAGCTGATGCAGCGGATGGGGCACTCGTCGGTGCGGGCCGCGCTGATCTATCAGCACTTGGTGAACGGCCGTGATCACGCGATCGCCGCCCACGTCGACGAGCAGATCAGGAAGGTCCGGCCGACGGAGACCGGCGAGGCATCTGGCACGTAACTGGCACGACACCTCTCCCCGCCGTCTCGGCTGAGGAACGAACAAGGCCCAGGCTCCCGGTTCAGTGCCGGTGACCTGGGCCTTCGTCGTGCTTCCTGCTGGTGGGCGCGGACGGTTTCGAACCGCCGACATCTGCTTTGTAAGTTCGGCGCATGTAGTGACTCCATCCGGTAGCCGCAACAGGTCGGACTGGCACCACGACAGGGGACACGAACCCGGCGACGAGCCGCCGCTTCAGATGAACGGGGTGCGACGGCAGGCGACGGGTGAGATGCATTTGGCGTGATCAGGCCTCATGCGCTTGAGTGTCCACGTCAAATCGATGATGAGTGCGAGGGGTTGACGTTGAGTAAGGCAGCACGGGGGATCGTGGCCGGAGTGGTGCTGATGGCCGTACTGACGGCGTGTGGTAGTTCGGACGACGGCCTGGATGCCTTCCGCGGGGAGGGCGACAACCCCCCGGTCACGCTGACGCCGGACATGGTCCGCACCGCTCTCCCCAGCAAGGCGAGCGCCCCCAAGGGCTTCGAGGGCGACGACATCGAGGTCGAGGTCGGCGACGAGGCCGTCGAGGCGTGCACCGGATCGACCGAGTCCAACTGCGGCGGGCTGCTCAGTATGGGCGGCACCGACTTCGACACGGATGACAGCGGCCGGAGCGACAGCTCCGAGTACAACGGTGAGGTCGTCTTCGGCATCCTGGCCTTCCAGAGCCCGGGCGACGCCAGCGCCACGTACAAAGCCCTGGTCACCGAGGAGCGCAGCAAGGCCGAGAAGGGCGGAAAGAAGGTGAAGCCGGTGGAGGTCGACGCGGGCGCCGAGGAGACCGAAGCCTTCGAGGACGCCGACGGCGAGACCATGGTCATGATGCGGATCGGCAGCGTCGTCGCCGTGGTGAACGGCGACGGCACCTTCGTGGAGAAGCCGAACTACAACGAGTTCGCGAAACTCCAGATCGACCGGCTGAAGAAGACCGCCCAGGGCATGAACCCCGACGCGTGATCGGCCCAGCCTCCAAAGCCCCGGCCCCGCGCGGCCGCCGGGCCGGGGCGGAGGCCGGGACGCATCCGAGGAGGAACGGCGGGTACCCGGCTGCGCGCCTTTCGCGTAAGCCGCGTGTGCCTCATTCACGCGCGTGATCTTGAGCATCCATGCGTGGCCGGCGAGACGATGCCAGTGTCCGTGCTGGTACGCGCGACGAATGCCTCAGATCGCCGGGATCGAAACGGGAGCCTGAGCCTTGTTCGTTGCTCGGCCGCGGGGGCGGGGCGTCTGTGGGCGCTACGGTTCGGATCACCCACACCGGAGGTCTCATGGCTGACTACGCCGCACATGCGCACAAGGCTCAGGAGCTGCTCGACGCTGCCGAGCGGGGAGAGAAGGGCCGGCTCTCTGCCGAGACACGCGTACGGATGGCTCAAGTCGAGGCGCTCCTCGCCCTCGCCGCCGCGATAGACAAGCAGGGGAAAGGCCCCCTGCCTCATCAGGGCTGACACCGATCACGCGCGATCGGAAGGGGCCCTGTGCTGTGCGAGGTTCGCTCTCCTGATGGCCTGGGGAGGGGGCAGGTCACACCTGCCCTGCTCGGGTCCGTGTGTGCCTGCGGCGCGTGTTCGGGTGGCGGCTCGTGCGTCGCGCATCCTCCGCCCCCGACTCCACTCCGAGCGGGGGCGGTTGCGTGTGATCGGATAGGCGCATGAGGACTCTGTACCTGTTCAGCAGCGCCGCGTCGCCCGTTTTCGACATCGCCCGCGTCGTCGAGGATGCCCAGGCCGACGGATGGGACGTCTGCCTCGGCCTGACGCCGACCGCCGCCCGCTGGCTCGACAGGTCCCTCGACGGCCTCGCCGCGCTCACCGGGCATCCCGTGCGCTGGGACTACAGGCTGCCGGGCGAGCCCGACGTGTGGCCGGAGGCGGACGCGATCCTCTTCGCGCCGGCCACGTTCTCCACGTTCAACGCCTGGGCGCTCGGGATCACGGACAAGTTCGTGGTGGGGGTCGTCGCCGAGGGGATCGGGAAGCGGATCCCGATGGTGGTGATGCCGTGCGTGAACGCGGCCTACGTCCAGCACCCGCAGTTCGAGCGGTCGGTGGAGACGCTTCGCGGCGCCGGGGTGACCGTGCTGTACGGGGACGGAGGGTTCGTGCCGAACCAGCCGGGCCAGGGCGATCCGGCGGCGTACCCGTGGCGGGCGGCGCTGGACGCCGTACGGGGCCTGCCGCCCCGCCCCTGACTCCCGGGCGCGATCAAGCCGCCCCCGTCAGCCCCCAGCCGCACCCGCCGGCGGCGGAGCGGCGCTCCTCCCACGCCGAGGCCGCCCCGAGCTGCTCCTCCGGCGCCCACGCCGCCCCCTTCCGCTCCGAGCTGGCCTTTCCATGCCGATGCCGCCCTGGGGAGGGACGGGAGGGGCGGCGTCGCTCAGTGGCGGCTACCGCGGCCCCGATCAAGCCGTCCGCTCAAGCCGTCCGATCAAGCCGTCCGATCAAGCCGTCCGATCAAGCCGTCCGATCAAGCCGCCGGCTCAAGCCACGGCACCTCGTCCCGTCGAGTCGCCGTGGCAGGCCGGTGCGTCAGGGGGTGCCGAGGTGGTGTTTGGCTACGTCTGCGACCGAGGAAGCCTCGTGGGTCGCCTGGGCCTTCAGGGATTCGTAGGTCTCGATCTCCGCGCCCTGGAAGGTGATGGACAGCCTTCGCTCCTCGCGGGTGGCCACGTGGGTGTGGGTGAGGGGGAAGGCCCAGAAGCAGGTCCCGCAGATCGACTCGTCCTTGGCCGCGAGGTTCGGGCAGTGTTCGCACGACCAGGACTTCGAGCGGTTGTCGGAGGCGCATACTGGCATGTAGTCCTCCAGCCGCAGCTCCGACTTGTCTCCGCCGATCAGGAAGGGGACCCGGTGGTCGGCCTGGAGTTCCCTGCTCTCGAACTCGCCGTCGCATATCCCGCATTTGTTTCCGAATTCCTTGTTCAAGGTCTCCCTGAACTTCTTCGGAATATTGATGCGGCCGGCTTTGCCGACCGTCATCTCCTCCACCAGCGTGTAGCGCGCGATCGTTCTGCCGGTGGAACTCTTGACATTGTCCTTCGCGACGGTCGCTCCCGCGTCCTTCAAGTCCCCGATCGCGCGAGGGGCGTGGTTGTAGCCCATTTCGGCCAATTGTTCCGTGGTCAGCGAGCCGAATTCGAGCAGGTGATCGCACGCTTTTCGGGCGCGTGACGTCATGGGCAGTGCTGTGATCCACGCAACGAATTCTTCGCTGTAGCTCGCCATGGCGAGACTATAGAGCGAAGATGATCATGAGGCTAGACCAGGCTGTCCTGGTGCCACGCCGTCTGTCCCATCCGCCTGTCGAGTTCCTCGGCACCGCCGAGGCGCCGTACCAGCGCGGGGGAGAGGTAGAGGGACTCCACCGTCGTCTTCTTCTTGCCCTGCAGCGTGGCCTGCGAAGACACGCCGGCGACGATGTGGCGGTGGGTCAGTCCGAGTTCGTCCGGCAGCGCGAAGCCGTACTTGTTGTCCGCCGTGACCACGTCGTACGAGACGATGAAGGACACGTCGTTGTCGACGGCCTTCCGGAGCGAGTCCGTGAAGGTGTCGCGGGTGAGGCCCTTGAGGTAGCGGTGGTCCGGGACGTCGCTCGTTCCCTGGTACGGGGGGTCCATGTAGACGAGGTCCTCAGCGTCCGCGTTCACGAGGGGATCCTCGTAGGAACCGGTGACGATCTCCGCCGTCCTCATCAGATTCGACGCGGCGAGAATGCGTTCCGACATCACCTTCGGGCGCGCGCCCAGTCGACGGTGATCGGCTCCCTGGTTGAACGCTCCGGTCTTGCTGTAGCGCACGGCCGCCTTGACGCATCGGCACAGGAGGTACAGAAGGAGATCCGGCTCTTGCGTCCGGTTGAACTTCTCCCGCGCCTCCAGGTAGTACGCGCGCGGATCCTCCTGCTGCTCGTGCCACATGTGTACGTACGAGGCGATGAGCTCGTCCGGCTCGCTCGCGATCATCCGCCAAAGGCCCATGAGAGGTGCGTTGACGTCCGAGATGCTCACATGGTCGGCGATGCCGTAATGGCGAGCGGCCAGGGAGATCGCCGCCGAGCCGGCGAATGGTTCCACGAGTCGCCGGAGTTTCCCGTCGGGGAAGAGCGAAAGGATCTGACCGGCCAGGATTCGCTTGCTTCCCTGATAGGGAAACGCCTGGACCACGGTGCGCGGGCCCTCTGTTTTCCAGGGGGTGTGCGGGGTGTCCAGGGAGGCCAGGGTCATGGGCGGCAGTCTACCGTCCGGCGTATCCGCCCCTGGTGTGCGCGAGAACACCGATCGGACCGCGCCGCATTCCGGGAGGCCCTCGGGGAGCGGCGAGGCGGCGGTGGGTGGGGAGTTGACCCTGCGCGTCCGGGGGCGGTGTACTCCCGGTATGGATGAGGTGGGGGACGCTCCGGACGCCGGGGTCGAGGGTGGAGCCATGACTCCACAGGGGTACATCGAGAGCCGGCTCGTGCAGTACCAGGAGTGGTACGACCGCAAGGCCACCAGGATGAAGGCCATGCATCTGCGGATGCGGACCGTCTCCGTCGTCGGCGGCGCGCTCGTGCCCGTGCTGGTCAATCTCGATCTGTCGTTCGCGAGAATCACGGCCACCGCGCTCAGTCTGATCGTCGTCGCCTCCGTCTCGCTGGAGAGCGTGTACCGGTACCGCGAGCAGTGGAAGAACTATCGGTCGACCGAGCAGCTGCTCGGGCACGAGCGGGTCTATTTCCAGGCCAAAGTCGGGCCCTACCGGAACCTCACCGAGCGGGATTCCTTCACCACGCTGGTCGCCCGCGTCGAGAAGGCCATCGCCAACGAGAATTCCGCGACCCTCAACGTCATGACCCTCGGCGGGCAGGTCAACGCCGACATGCAGCAGAACGGTGTGCCGGCACCCAGGCCCGAGGCCGGGACCGCGGCAGGCGGAGGCTGATGGACGACGACGCGCTGCGGATCACCGTGCTCGGATCCGCCACGCCCTACCCCAGGCCGGGGAACCCCTGCTCCGGATATCTCGTCGAGGGCGGCGACGTCCGCGTATGGGTGGACGCCGGCAGTGGATCGCTCGGGGAGCTGCAGCGGTACACCGGGCTCGGCCGGATCGATGCCGTGTGGATCTCCCATCTGCATGCCGATCACTGCTCCGACCTGCTCACCGCGTACTACGCGCTCCTCTACGCCGACATCCGGCTCGATGCGCCGATTCCCCTCTACGGTCCGGCCGGCATCGCCGATCGGCTCGCCGCGTTCCTGACCAACGGGCCGCGGCGCAGTCCCGTCGAGGACGCCTTCGCCGTCGAGGAGTTGTACGACGGGCATGAGGCTCGGATCGGCGGCCTCGGTCTGTTTGCCCGCGCCGTCGAACACGGTGGGATGCCCGCCTTCGCGCTCCGGATCGAGGACCGGGACGGGCGCCGGATCGCGTACTCCGGCGACTGCGAACCCGGCCCCGCCCTCACCGAACTCGCCCGCGACTGCGAGCTGTTCGTCTGCGAGGCCGACGGCGAGGGGGCCGGGCACCACTCGGCCGAGCAGGCGGGGAGGACGGCCGTCGACGCGGGCGTCGGCAGGCTGGTCGTGACCCACGTGGGGCCCGGTATCGAGCCCGAGCACGCCGTGGCCGTCGCCGGCCGGGTCTTCGCGGGCGAGGTCGAGTACGCCGCGCCCGGCGCCGTGTTCGCCGTCAGGCGTCGAAGTCGTACTCCAGGACGTACGACGCCGAGTCCAGCGTCATCTCGTTGAGCTCCACCGCAACCCCCTTGTCCGTGAAGGCGGTACGGCCGATCAGGATCACCGGCGTCCCGAACCCCAGGGAGAGGCGGGTGGACTCGTCGGCCGTGGGCATCCGGCAGCGGATCTCCTCGCGGAAGTGGACCGGCTGGTGACCGAGTTCGGTCAGCCGGGCGTAGGTGCCTCCCGGGCCCGTGTCCGGAGCCGTGATCGGGGTGCCCTGGGCGAGGGTGGCCGACAGGTAGGAGACGGAGAGCAGGACCGGCTTGTCGTCCAGGACGAAGCGGCGGCTGCGGACGCAGACCGGGGAGTCCGGCGGCAGGCCCAGCGCCGTGGCCACCCGCGTGTTCGCCACCGCCTCGCCGACCTCGATCTGGTCCACGACCAGAGCCCGGTCCTCGATGTCCGCCGACCAGACCGAGCGGCCCGTGCCCCAGTGGTCCTGCGCGAGCCGGGGGATGCCCCGCCGGCGCAGCGGGCGGAAGGAGCGGACGAAGACCCCGGCGCCCTTGCGCGCCTCGGCCAGACCCTCGTTGCGGAGGACGGACAGGGCCTGGCGGGCCGTCATCCGGGCCACGTCGTACGTGGTCATCAGATCGTTCTCGCCGGGGAGCCGGTCGCCGGGGGCGAAGGCGCCTGACTGGATGGCGGTTCTCAACTCGTCGGCGATGCGCTGGTACTTGGGCCGACGACCGCTGTCCTGGTCAGTCATGGGTGGACCACTCCCTTCGTTGCGGGACACCCTACGGCGCGCTCGGACGAGCGGATGCACGTGTGCGCGCCGACCCGTGCGGTCGATCCATCCATCGGGGGACATCTCTAGAGATACGTTGACAGGGAGGAGTCGGCGGGTTTCTCTGGGTGTATCTCTAGAGATCTGGAGCTCCGGGACGGAGGGGATGCGTGCAACCACTGCCCGAGGTCGGTGACCTCGTCCGTGACGCCGCCACCGGGCGGGTCGGTTTCTATGTGGACAGCGTCGCCGGCCGGTTTCTGATCCGGCCCGTCCACGGCGGCTGCGAGTGGGAGGCCGAACCCGGGGACGTACAGCTCGCCACGCCCATGCGGGAGCTGCGGGCCCGCGCCGCCGAGATCAACGCGCGGAGCAGACGGGGTCTCGGGACCTGACCCGCCGACGTCGCGACGGCCGGCCCTGCCGCCCGGACCCGCTTCACCATCCGGGCCGCCACGCCGCCCGGGCCCGCCAAGGCATGACGGGATCTGGCGTTGTCAGTGGGGCGCGTCACACTGGAGACATGTGCCGCAGCATCAAGACTCTCCGACCGCCTGCCCTGCCCGAAGAGGCCACCGAGGAGGACATCCGCGCCGCCTCCCTGCAGTACGTACGCAAGGTCTCCGGCTTCCACCACCCCGCCGCGCACAACCGCGAGGTGTTCGACCGGGCCGTGGACGAGATCGCCGCCGCGACCGAGCGGCTCCTCGACGGCCTGGAGGTGCGCGGGCTCAGGAAGCCGGCGCGGGAGCCGCAGCCGGACGCCGTATGACATAGGCCGCGAGGGCACCCGCCAGGAAGAGCGCGAGGATCGAGACCCCCGCGCCGATCCAGGTCGCGCCCAGCCACAGCCCGCCGAACCAGCCGAGTGCCACGCTGTAGCCCGCCCAGGCCACGCCCGCGAGCGCCGACCACGGCAGGAACTCCACGATCCGGCGCCTGGCCGCGCCCGCGCCCAAGGAGACCACCGAGCGGCCCGCGGGGGCGAAGCGGGCGATCACCACGAGCAACCCTCCGCCGCGTGCCAGAGCCACGCCGAGACGTTCCTGCGCGACGGTCAGCCGACGTGAGCGCGCGATGGCCCGGTCGAGCCTGGCTCCGCCGCGCCAGGCCAGTCGGTACGCGACGAAGTCACCGAGTACGGAGGCCGTGGCCGCGCAGAGGAGGAGGGGGAGCACGGAGGGGACGTCGGGGGAGGCCGCCGTGGCGGTCGCCGCCGCCGTCGCGGCCGTGATCACGAGGACCCCGCTCGGCAGCACCGGCAGGAAGACGTCGAGAAGCACCGACGTGGCCACCACCGCGTAGATCCACGGGCCCGCGGTCAGCGACCGCAGTGACCCGATGCTGTCGAGCACATTCACAGCGCCAGAGCCTACGCGGGCGCGGTGTCCGAAAACGGGGCAGGGGCCGGAAACCGCACAAGCGGAATCCGGCCCCTGTCCTACGGGAAGTCAGGCCGCGACCGGAGCACCCTGCTTCTCGCGCTGCGCCGCCTCGGCGCCGCGGGGGGCGCCGAAGAGCCGGTCGAGCGCCAGCGCGCCCGGGCCGGTGAAGACGAGCAGGAGGAACGCCCAGCAGAACAGCGCCGCGGACTCGCCGCTGTTCTGGAGCGGGAAGAGCGCCTCGGGCTGGTGGACCTTGAAGTACGCGTACGCCATCGAGCCGGAGGCGAGGAACGCGGCGGTACGGGTGCCCAGGCCGACGAGGACCAGCACGCCCGCGACCAGCTGGATCACGGCCGCGTACCAGCCCGGCCAGGTGCCGGTGGGCACGGTGCCACCGCCCATCGCGCCGCCGAGGACACCGAAGAGCGAGGCGGCGCCGTGGCAGGCGAAGAGCAGGCCTATGACGATCCGGAACAGGCCGAGCGCGTACGGCTGCACCTGATTCAGGCGGTTCGACAGGTTGTTCATGGGGACGGGACTCCTTCGGTCGGGTCCGCTTCCGGGGAAACGGAACGTGGGGGACGGAACCGATGAGGCCGTCAGGTTAGGCACCCCTCAGTAGTACTTGCAAGTTCAACATTCAGTCATTCGAAGATCTGTGGCGATCGTCACGCGGCCCCGGGCGGCGGCGGGGCCGGTGCTCAACTTCCGCTGAGGGTCCGTTCGTCCACGGTCACCAGGCGGCCTCCCCGGCGGGCCTGAGTGAGCGTCAGGTGGGCCGAGCGGCCGCGCAGGGCGAGGGTCATCAGCTGGTTGCCGAACCAGGGGCCGCCCGTTCTGCGCCAGCCGACCGGCGCGGGGCCCGCGTGGGCGTGCCGCGCGAGGACGCGGCCCAGCCAGCGGCCCGGGCGGCTCCAGCCGAAGCGGAAGCCCAGACGTACCGAGAGCGGAATCGCGTTGTGGAGCGGCGAGCAGGTCAGCTGTGTCACCCGTGCCTCGGGTTCGCCGTCGGGCCATCGGGGCTCCGCCACATACGCGTGGTGGACGTCCCCGGACAGGACGCACACGGTCGCCGGGGCCTGTGGACCGCTGCCCGCCTCCGCCAGCAGGCGGGTCAGGGCCTCGAAGGACGACGGGAACGCCGCCCAGTGCTCCAGGTCCGCCCGCTGCCGCAGGTCCTCCGCGAACCGCGCCCATCGCCCGCCCGGCCCGCTCCGTACACCTCGGCACAGTGCCGCGTTCCAGGTCTCCGCGTCATGGATCAGCGGCGGCAGCAGCCAGGGAAGAGAAGTGCCCACGAGGAGGTGGTCGTACGAGCCCCGGTCGGCCAGCGCCTGTTCACGGACCCAGGCCGCCTCGGCCTCGTCCAGCATCGCCCGTCCGTCCTCCCGCAGGACGCGGGCCGCCCGGGTGTCGATCATCAGCAGCCGGGTCCGGCCGAAGTCACGACGGTAACTCCAGCGCACGCGCGCCGGATCGGCGTCCGCCTCGGCCACGAACCGCCGCAGCGCGTCCGTGCCGTCGGGCGAGCCGCACACCTCGGCGTACAGGGGATCGGCGGCGAGCTCCGCGGGGGAGAGGTTGCCGAGGTGCTGGTAGACCCAGTACGACATCAGTCCGCTCAGCACCCGCTCGCTCCACCAGTGCGTGGCACGCATCCGCGTCAGCCAGGCGGCGCTGGTGTTCCAGTCGTCGATGATGTCGTGATCGTCGAAGATCATGCAGCTCGGGACGGTGGAGAGCAGCCAGCGGACCTCGGGGTCCTGCCAGGACTCGTCGTAGAGCCGGGTGTACTCCTCGTACTCGCCGACCTCCGAGCCCGGAGGGTCGCGCGGATCCCGGCGGGCGGCGAGCCAGCGGCGGGTGTCGGCCGAGGTCTCGTCCGCGTACACCTGGTCGCCCAGGAGCAGGAGCACGTCGGGGCGTTCGGCATCCGGACGGTCGGCCAGGTGCGTGGCGAGGGTGTCGAGGGCGTCCGGGCCGACCGGGTCGTGGCCGGTCGCGGGCTTCGCCGCCCAGCGGCACGATCCGAAGGCCACGGAGACCCCGTCACCGGGGGCGGGTGTGCGGATGGCGCTCGGGGGGAAGCGGGAGTCGGGCAGGGGCCAGACCCGGCGGCCGTCCAGCCGTATCTCGTACTCCGTCGCCGTGCCCGGCGTCAGGCCGGTCACCGGGATCAGGGCGTAGTGGTGGCCGGCGATCTGGAACGTACGCGTGCTGCCGCCGGCGCCGGACGCGCACCGGGCCTCCGCCGTACACGGGCGGTCGGCCTCGATCCAGATCGTCGCGGAGTCGCCCGTCACCCCGTCGACGTACCGCAGCAGTGGTCCGATTCTGAGCCCGGCCGCCATCGTGATCCCCCTCCGTCGTCCCGCCGTACGGTACGGAACGACGGAGGGGCGCAGGAAGCGTTCTCAGCAGCCGTTCAGGACGGACTGGAGGGCGCTCTTCTCGGCCGAGTCGACGCTCAGGCCCCAGTAGTACTTCGTGTGGACCCAGGCGCGGACGTAGGTGCAGCGGTACGAGGTGCGCGACGGCAGCCACTCGGCGGGGTCCTGGTCGCCCTTGGACTGGTTGACGTTGTCCGTGACGGCGATGAGCTGCGGACGGGTCAGGTCGTTGGCGAACTGCTGGCGCTTGGCCGTCGTCCAGGAGTTCGCTCCCGAGCGCCATGCCTCGGCGAGCGGCACCATGTGGTCGATGTCGAGGTCGGAGGCGACGGTCCAGGTCGCGCCGTCGTACTCGGAGAACCAACTGCCGCTGACCGCGGCGCAGCTGGAGTCCTGGACGACGTTCACGCCGTCGCGCTTCAGGACGACCTCGCGGGTGTTGCAGGCGCCGGACTGGGTGATCCAGTGCGGGAAGAGATCACGGCTGTAGCCGGTGGAGGAACCTTCCGCCTTCACGGTGAGGGAGGCGAGGTAGGTACGGGCGGTGGCCGCGCTGACCGGCGTGGGCATGGCGGCCTGCGCGGTGGGGGCGGTGGCGAGGAGACCCGTGACGGAGAGGGCGGCGGTGGCGGCGAGAACGGTCGTGCGGCGGCCTATTCGACGCGCGTAGACACTTGCGGCAAGCATGTGAACTCCCTGGGAATGGGGGGACCTTGGCCACGCCGTCCCCGGGCGGGGTGCCGGGCGGCCAGGTCAGCGTGATGGCGCCAGGTTTCGGTGGGGGGTGCGCCAGGTAACAGGGTGGCGACATGGGCACGTCATATCAAGGGTGATGGAACGACAGTTCCGTTTCTCGGCCCTAGGGTTGGCATGTGCTTCTGGACGTGAACATCACCTTTGCGGTGGTTCTGGCTGTTCTGCTTGCCGTCGCCGCGGGCGTCGTCGCGCTCGCCCGGCTCGGCCGCGCCCGCGACACGCTGATCGCCGGTGGGCGTGCGGCGGTCCAGCTGATCGCGGTGTCCCTCGTGATCGGCTGGGTGATGCGGTATCTGCCGCTGCTGCTGGGGTTCCTGCTGCTGATGTACGGGGTGGCGGTGTGGACGGCCGGGCGACGGGTGGTGCCGGCCCCTGGGCGCGGCTGGTGGTGGGCCGGTGTGCCGATCGCGGCGGGTGTGGTGCCGGTCGTCGGAGCGCTCGTGCTCACCGGCCTCGTACCGGTGCGGGGTATCGCGCTCATCCCGGTGACCGGCATCCTCATCGGCGGCGCGCTGACGGCCACGGTGCTGGGCGGGCGGCGCGCGCTGGACGAACTGGAGACGCGGCGCGGCGAGGTGGAGGCGGGACTCGCCCTGGGCCTCGCCGAGCGGGAGGCGCGCCTGGAGGTGGCGCGGCGGGCGGCGTCGGACGCGCTGCTGCCGGGTCTCGATCAGACGCGGACGGTGGGGCTCGTCACGCTGCCGGGCGCGTTCGTGGGGATGCTGCTGGGCGGTGCGTCACCGTGGGAGGCGGGGGCGGTGCAACTGTTCGTGCTGGTGGCGCTGTTGGTGGTCCAGGCGGTGGCGGTGGCCGTGGTCCTGGAGCTGGTGGCGCGGGGGGCCTTGGCGCGCGGCTGACCGGGCCGGCGGGGCGGCGCCTTCGTGTGGGCGCTCGGCGGGCGCCGTCGGGCGGGCGCCGGGCGTTACGCCGAGAACGTCAGGTGGAGGGTGCCGTCGGCCGTCTGTGTCACCGTGAGCGTCGTGAGGTCCATGACGTGGACGTCCGGGGCGAAGGCCGCCGCCCTCGGGCCCACGCCCACGACCCGCATCCCGGCCGCGCGTCCCGCCTGTATCCCGGCCTCGGAGTCCTCGAAGACCACGCAGTCCGCCGGGTCGAAGCCCAGTTCCGCCGCGCCCTTGAGGAAGCCCTCCGGGTCCGGCTTGCTCGCGCCGACCAGCTCCGCCGTGACGCGGGTCTCCGGCATGCGCAGCCCCGCCGCGCCCATCCGGGCCTGGGCGAGGGCCTCGTCCGCCGAGGTCACCAGGGCATGCGGGAGACCGGCGATGGCGTCCATGAAGGCCGGGGCGCCCGGGACGGGGACGACGCCGTCGACGTCGGCGGTCTCCTCGGCCAGCATCACGCGGTTGTCCGCGTAGTTCTGCTCCATGGGCCGGTCCGGGAGGAGGACGGCCATCGTCGCGTACCCCTGGCGGCCGTGGACCACCTTCAGCGCCTGCTCCGGGTCCAGCCCGTGCCGTATCGCCCATCGGCGCCAGCAGCGCTCGACGACGGCGTCCGAGTTGACGAGGGTGCCGTCCATGTCGAGCAGGAGGGCGCGGGTCGTGAGCGTTGCCGGGGTGGTGGCGGGCATCGACGGTCTCCAAAAGGGGTGGGAGGAGAACAGAGTGGTCCCGCCCACCGGTCAGGGAGTGCGAGCGGGAGCCACTTTGTTTCTCCACGATACAAAACGCCGAGCCGTCTACGCCAATCCGTCCCGCATCCCGGACCTCGGGCGGGCTCCGTAGGTCGTCCGGCGCCCGGTGGGGACGTCAGCCGGTCGTGATCGCCTCCAGGGCGCGGCGCGTCTCGGGCCCGTACACGCCTTCCTCGTCGTCCTCGATGGAGTGGTACTCCTGGAACCTCTCCACCGCTCGCCTCACCTGCCTGGAGTACTCGCCGTCGATCGGGCCGTCGTAGACCCCCCACGCCTCCGTGAGCCGTCGCTGCAGTTCCGCGACCTCGGCCCCGGAGTCCCCTTGGCGCAGCGTCGGGGGCGCCGTCTCACGGGTGGGCGTGGGAGTGGGCGCGGACGTGGTCCGGGTGGCCGTGGGCGGCGGCGGTACGGCCGGTGCGGTGGCGGCGTTCGTGGTCCGGACGGCGGAGGGCGAGGCCGAAGCCGAAGCGGAGCGCGAAGCGGAGGCCGACGCCGAGGTCGAGGACGACGTGGAGGGCGTGGGTGTCGGCTCCTCCGATACGGCGACGTTCTCCGACGCGCTCGTGGTCACCGTGGGCACGGCCGCGCGGTCGTCCGTCTCGTCCCCGCCGTCCAGCAGGCTGGCGGCGACGGCCGCCGTGGTGACGACCGCGACCGCGACCGCCGCCGCGAGCGCCACGATCGCGCCCCGCCGGCGCGTGGCCGGCCGCGGCTCGGGCTCGTCGTACCTGTCGTACTCGTACTGCCCTTCGACCCCGTCGGTCTCGTAGTGCCCTTCGGGCCCGTCGATGGGGTGGTGGCCGTCATTCCCGGTGTACCCGTCGTACGCGCCGACACCGTCCGGGGCGGGCGCCGCGCCGATCCCTGGCAGCAGCAGCGGCATGGTCTCGGGGCCGTCCCCGGTCGAGTGCGCCACCGTCGGCGGTACGGGTTCGGCCGCGGGCGCCACCGGTCCCTGCACCGGATCCGCCGCCGGACGCGGCACGGAAACCGGAACAGGAGCCGGAAGCGGAGCCGGAACCGGAATCAGAGGCGGCGGCACCTCGTGCGCGCCGCGCTCCGGCGCGTCCAAGGTCACGTACGGCCTGATCCGCAGCGGGTCGAAGTCCTCCGCCGCGGCGATCTCCGCCTGGACGCAGGCGCAGCCCGGTCTTCTCTGTACGCCACATTCAGGACAGTCGTGTCCGGTCATGGTGGATCCCCTCCCCAGTTCAACTGGCAGCGATTATGCAGGCCGCCCCTGTCCGTCACCTGAACAGCCGTTCCCCTCGGGAGGACATAAGGGGGCACAACGATCAGGATGAGGGGATACGGACCCCTGAGGACACGCCCGGAGATGCTTATGGCCCAGGAAGTACGCTCGCCGGACCTCGGCGGCGACCCCGCTCCTGGGGAGGGGCGGAGTCGCCGAAGCATTGTCGTCGCGATCAGTGCGCTGCTGCTCGGCATGTTGCTCGCCGCACTCGATCAGACCATCGTCTCCACCGCCCTGCCGACCATCGTCAGCGAGCTCGGCGGGATGGAGCACCTCTCCTGGGTCGTCACGGCGTACATCCTCGCGTCGACGGCGGGGACTCCGCTGTGGGGCAAGCTCGGCGACCAGTACGGCCGCAAGAAGCTCTTCCAGGCCGCCATCGTCATCTTCCTCGTCGGTTCCGCCCTCTGCGGCATCGCGCAGAACATGCCGCAGCTCATCGGCTTCCGCGCCCTCCAAGGGCTCGGCGGCGGCGGGCTCATCGTCCTGTCGATGGCCATCGTCGGCGACCTCGTCCCGCCCCGGGAACGCGGCAGGTACCAGGGGATGTTCGGCCTGGCCTTCGGCGGCAGCAGCGTCCTCGGCCCGCTGCTCGGCGGGCTGTTCACCCAGCACCTCTCCTGGCGCTGGGTCTTCTACATCAACCTGCCCATCGGCATCGTCGCCCTCTTCGTGATCGCCGCCGTGCTGCACATCCCCGTACGCGGCACCCGGCACACCATCGACTACCTCGGGACCCTCCTCATCGCCTCGGTCGCCACCTGCCTCGTGCTCGTGGCCAGCCTCGGCGGCACCACCTGGGACTGGGGCTCCCCGCAGATCATCGGGCTCGCCGTCCTCGGAGCCGTACTCCTCGTCTGCTTCGTGTACGTCGAGCGGCGCGCGGCCGAACCCGTACTGCCGCTGAAGCTGTTCCGGATCCGGACCTTCACCCTCGTCTCGGTCATCAGCTTCGTCGTGGGCTTCGCCATGTTCGGCGCGATGACCTATCTGCCGACCTTCCTCCAGGTCGTCCAGGACGTCACCCCGACCGCGTCCGGCGTCCATATGCTGCCCATGGTCGTCGGCATGTTCATCGCCTCGACGACGTCCGGTCAGATCGTCTCCCGCACCGGCCGCTGGAAGGTCTTCCCCATCGCGGGCACCGCCGTCACCGCCCTCGGGCTGCTGCTCCTCCACAGGCTGACGGAACACAGCTCCACCTGGCAGATGAGCGTCGACTTCTTCGTCTTCGGCGTCGGACTCGGCCTGGTCATCCAGGTCCTCGTCCTCGTCGTGCAGAACGCCGTCTCCTACCAGGACCTCGGCGTCGCCACCGCGGGCGCGACCTTCTTCCGGTCCATCGGGGCCTCGTTCGGCGTCGCCGTCTTCGGCGCGATCTTCACCAGCGGGCTCAACACCCAGTTGGAGGGGGTCCTCGCCGGACAGCCGCTGCCGCCGGGGACCGGCCCCGAACAGATCGCCGCCGATCCGCGCGCGATCGCCGCGCTCCCGCCCGAACTGCAGCCGTCGGTCGTGCACGCGTACGCGACCTCGATCACCGACGTCTTCCTCTACGCGGCGCCGGTGGTCTTCGTCGCGTTCGTGGTCGCGTGGTTCCTCAAGGAGGACAAGCTGCGCGGCTCGGTCACCGCCCCCGACGCCAGCCAGACCCTGGCCTCCAACCCGGTGGAGCGGTCCTCCTACGAGGAGTGCGCCCGCGCCCTGTCCGTGCTCGGTTCACGCAAGGGGCGCAGGGAGATCTACGAGAAGATCACCGCGAGGGCCGGGCTCGATCTGCTGCCGGCCGCGAGCTGGCTGCTGCTGCGGATCCGCCGCCACGGGACCGTGGAACCGGCCTGCCTCGCCGAGACCACGCCCGTACCGCTGCGGGCCATCACCGAGGCGTCCCGGCAGGTCGAGGAGCGCCGCCTCGCGCGCCGGGAGGGGCTGCAGCTGATCCTCACCGACGACGGGGTCGAGGCCGCGGCGAAGCTGGCGAAGGCACGTGAGGATTCGCTCGCCGAGCTGCTGGGGGACTGGTGGGGGCCGGACCGGCCGACGGATCTGGTGCAGCTGGTGGAGGAGCTGACGGCGGAGCTGAACGGCTCGGACGAGGAGCGACCACGCCTGCCGGAGCCACCGCGCGACCACCAGGCGTAGCCGCCCGGCGGCGACGCACAACCGCCCGTGACCAGCGCGCGCGTAACCGCCCGGCGGCCACGCACAGCCCCCACGCGTAGCCGACCCGTGGCCACGCAACAGCCGCCCGGCGCGCACAACCGCCCGCCGGCCACGCAACAGCCGCCACGCACAGCCGACGCGTCGTCAGAGGTCCTTGCCGTACCAGATGTCCATGTACGGGCCCTCGCAGTACGCCGGGATCTCCGTGTAGCCGTGGCGGGCGTACAGGGCGCGTGCCTCGACCAGGTCCAGGCGGGTGTTGAGGACCATCCGCCGCGCGCCCAGCCCACGGGCCGCGTCCTCCAGGTGCCCGAGCAGGGAACCGGCGCCGCCCGTGCCCCGGAAGGCGTGGCGCACGAACACCCGGGTCAGCTCGGCGCGTTCCCCGTCGAGGAGCAGCACACCACCGCAGCCGGCCGCCTTGCCCTCGTACCGGGCCACCAGGAACCGACCGGTCGGCGGCGTCAGAAGCTCCACCCCGTCGTTCGTCAGCCCCTCGTCGATCTCCGCCTCGGTCGCGGGCCGCTGCCAGTAGCGGCTCGCCACGTCGTCGTAGTAGTCGCGGCGCAAGGCGGTGGCGTCCGGGGTGTCGACACGCTCGGGGGTGAAGGTCCAGGTCATACGCGCCATTGTGGGCGCACGACCCGGACCCGTCGCCTGCTTTTTCGAGCGGCGCCTCAGCCCTGCTTGGGCGCGGCCTGCTGGACGACCTCGAAGGACCACAGCGTGGAGCCGGTCGCCGCCGGCTTCGGGCGACCCTCACCCTCGGGGCCGCCGGAGGTGCCCTGGTGGGCCGCCTTCATGGAGCCGCTCATCCAGTTCTGGAAGTCCTCCTCGCTGCGCCAGCGGGTGTAGACCAGGTACTGGTCCGTCCCCTCCAGCGGCCGCAGCAGCTCGAACCACTCGAAGCCGTCGGAGCCCTCCACGGCACCGGCGCGGGACGCGAAGCGCTGCTCCAGGACTTCGCGCTGCTCGGCCGGAACGGTCAGGACGTTGATCTTCACGATGCTCATGAAGGGCAGGATATGACCGGTACGGGCGCCTCTAGTCCACGACCCGGGCAAGGAGCAGCCCGTCGTACCCCCGCACGCCCACCGTCTGGAACGCCGTCGCGTCCAACCGCGGCTCGCGCGAGATCAGTTCGAACATCGCGCGGGTGCCGGTGATCGCCGCGTCGTTCGGGTTCTCCTCGGCCACCTTGCCGCCGCGCACCACGTTGTCGACGACGATGACCGTGCCGGGGCGGGAGAGCCTCAGCGCCCACTCCACGTAGTGGGGGTTGTTCGCCTTGTCGGCGTCGATGAAGACGAAGTCGAACGGGCCCGCGCCCTCCGCCTCCAGCTTCGGCAGGGTGTCGAGGGCCGCGCCCGTCCGGACCTCGACGATCGAGTCGAGGCCGGCGCGGGCGATGTTGGCGCGGGCCACGTCCGCGTGGGCCGGGTTGTACTCCAGGCTGATCATCCGGCCGTCGGCCGGCAGCGCCCTGGCCATCCAGATGGTGCTGTAGCCGCCGAGCGTGCCGATCTCCAGAACCGTGCGCGCGCCCCGCGTCGCGACGAGCAGGTTCAGCAGCTTGCCCTGGTTGGGGGCGACGGCGATCTCGGGGAGCCCGGCAGCCGTGGAGTCGGCGAGCGTGGCGGCGAGCGCCTCGTCGTCCGGGGCGAGCAGGTCGGTGAAGTAGCTGTCTACGGAAGCCCATTGGTCATTGGTCATGCGGCCGAACGTACCGCAGCGCGCCCGCGCCGGGCGCGTACCGCCACGGCCGTTCCGACCGCCGCGAGCAGCACACCGGAGACCGTCAGGAACCAGACGGGGATCCCGTCGCCGACCGTGAGCAGCCGGCCGGTGTAGATCACCTCCCGGTACGGGGTGTCGGCGACCGTCCTCAGTTCGTGGTCGCCGTCGATCCGCGACGGCTCGGGGAACTCCTGGTCGAGGGCGGTCAGATAGACCGGGCGCCCGCCGGTGAGCGCGGCGACCGCGCCCTCCTTCTCCTCGATCCCGCCGGCGAACGTCACCTCGGGGGCGGCTCCGCCGATGTCGTCGCGGGGCTCCATGCGGTGGTCGGCGAGGACGTACAGGCCGAGGGACTGCGGGGTCTTCGCCAGGCGGGAGAGCCGCATCGGGTAGACGAGACGGTCGCTGGCGAAGCTGATCCTGAGCGGGGTGAGATCGCCCATGAGCGCCGTGCCGGTGGCGTCGGGCGCGAGGCGCACCGCGACGTACTCCCACTTCCGCTCGACGTACGGCCGCAGTTCGGTCGAGAGCCGGTCGGAGAGCTCGAAGCCGTTCTTCTCCAGCCAGCCGCTCAGGGCCTTCGGGTCGGTGGCGGTCAGCCGCGCCACGTCGAAGGGGCCGAGCCGTTCGCGCCCGACGACACCGACGTCCGGGGCGCTGCTCCCGGGCGCGGCGCCCGCGGCGCCGTCCCCGGTGCTGAGGTCGAAGGGCCAGTCGCCGTTGCGCGGCCAGAAGTAGTACCGGTCCTTGTGCTCGGGCCGGGTGAGGTCCTCCAGCGCGTCGAACAGCTCCGGGTCGCCGAGCGTGACGTCGGCCCGGCCGGGCACCGGCATGATCCAGGCGGCCCGCTCGGCGTTCCCGCGCACGGTGAAGCGCATGACGATCTGTTCCGTACGGCCGTCCCAGCGCACCGCCGAGGTCTCCCGGTCGACGCCGATGCGCTGGTTCGCGTCCGGGATCATCGCCCCGCAGCCGCACGCGTAGGCCGGTGCGATCAGTGAGCCGAGCTGGAGCGCGAGCAGCGCGACGATCATGGCCAGAATTCTCTGTGTCCCCCGCATGTGCGCTCAGACGCGGGGCGCGAGGTTCCGGTTCCGGGTACCGAAGGCCGAGGTGCGCCCATGGGTCGAGGGGGGCGGGAGGCGGGAGCCCCAGGCGTAGGGGGATGGGCTCCCGCCTTCCGGTCTGTCAGGAGCCGACCCGGACCTGCAACTCCTTGATCCCGTTCAGCCAGGCCGCGCGCAGTCGGCGCGGCTCGCCCACGAGCGTCAGTTCGGGCAGGACGTCCGCGAGCGCGTTGAAGATCAGCTCGATCTCGTTGATGGCGAGCGACTTGCCGAGGCAGAAGTGCGGGCCTCCGCCGCCGAAGCCGAGGTGCGGGTTCGGGTCGCGGGTGATGTCGAAGGTCTCGGGGTTCTCGAAGACCTCGGGGTCGTTGTTGGCGGAGGAGTAGAAGAGCCCGACGCGGTCGCCCTTGCGGATCTTCTGGCCGCTGATCTCGGTGTCCTGGGTGGCCGTCCGCTGGAAGGAGACCACAGGGGTCGCCCAGCGCACGATCTCCTCGGCGGCGGTCGCCGGCCGCTCCCGCTTGAACAGCTCCCACTGCTCGGGGTGGGTGAGGAAGGCGTACATGCCGTGGCTGATGGCGTTACGGGTGGTCTCGTTGCCGGCCACTGCGAGCAGGAGCACGAAGAAGCCGAACTCGTCCGAGGAGAGGTTGCCCTGGCCCTCGGCGGCGACGAGCTGGGTCACGATGTCCTTGGCCGGACACTCCTTGCGTGCCGCGGCGAGGTTCATCGAGTACCCGATGAGCTCCATGGCGGCCTCGGCGCCGATCTCCTCGGTGATGGCGTACTCGGGGTCGTCGTAGGCGACCATCTTGTTCGACCAGTCGAAGATCCGGGCGCGGTCCTCCTGCGGCACACCGATGAGTTCGGCGATCGCCTGGAGCGGGAGCTCGACAGCGACCTGGGTGACGAAGTCGAAGGAGCCGTCGGACGAGGCGTTCCGCTTCGCCTCCTCGACGATCGCCCGGGCGCGCTCGCGCAGCGCCGCCTCCAGGGTGCGGATCGCGCGGGGGGTGAAGCCGCGCTGGACGATCTGGCGGACCCGGGTGTGCTCGGGCGGGTCCATGTTGAGCATGATCAGCTTCTGGACCTCGATCTGGTCCCGGGTGATGTGCTCGTTGAAGCGGATGACGGCCGTGTTCTCGGTGGAGGAGAACAACTCGGGGTGGGTGGAGACGTACTTGACGTCCGCATGCCGGGTGACGGCCCAGTAGCCCTCGTCGTCGAAGCCGGTGATGCCGCGCGGCTGGGGGCACCACCAGACGGGCGCGGTCTGTCGCAGTCGCGCGAACTCCGGGAAGGGGATGCGGCTCTGGAGCAGATCGGGGTCGGTGGCGTCGAACCCTTCGGGGAGGTGAGGGCAGGGCATCGGCAACACTCCATGTCTGAGACACGCGTGCCTGACAGCATGTCTGACGGTCCATCAGAAGTTGACCGCAAGGTAGTAACGGGTTCTACAACTCGCAAGGGATGCGACGGGAACTGTTGCGGGTGGTCGGCGCACGCGGGTGCGTGCACAACCCTTGCGTACCGGCGGTAGCAGTCATAAGACTTCACTCAGAACTAGAACGCGTACTAGTTCCCCGTACCGCCCCCGTCGCGGAGTGCCGGGACACCCCGCCCGGGCGAGGAGAGGACGAGCTCATGGCCGCGGAACCCGTCATCGTCGAAGCAGTACGCACCCCCATCGGCAAGCGTGGAGGCGCGCTCGCCAATCTGCACCCCGCCTACCTTCTGGGCGAGACCTATCGCGAACTCCTCGGACGCACCGGCATCCACGCCGACTGCGTCGAGCAGATCGTCGGCGGCACCGTCACGCACGCCGGCGAGCAGTCCATGAACCCGGCGCGCAACGCCTGGCTCACCATGGGTCTTCCGTACGAGACCGCTGCCACCACCGTCGACTGTCAGTGCGGCTCCTCGCAGCAGGCGAGCCACATGGTCGCCAACATGATCGCCTCGGGGGTCATCGACATCGGCATCAGTTGCGGTGTCGAGGCGATGTCGCGCGTCCCGCTGGGCTCGGGCTCCAAGCACGGGCCCGGAAAGCCCTGGCCGGACGAGTGGAACGTCGACCTGCCCAACCAGTTCGAGGCCGCCGAGCGCATCGCCCGGCACCGGGGCCTCACCCGCGAACGGGTCGACTCGCTCGGCCTGCTCTCCCAGGAACGGGCCGCGAACGCCTGGTCCGAGGAGCGCTTCAAGCGCGAGACCTTCGCCGTCCAGGTACCGACGACGGAGGAGGAGCAGGCCGCCGGGCAGGGCATGTGGCGGCTCGTCGACCGGGACGAGGGGCTGCGCGACACCAGCATGGAGGCGCTCGCCCGGCTCAAGCCGGTCATGCCGACGGCCGTCCACACCGCCGGCAACTCCTCCCAGATCTCCGACGGCGCCTGCGCGCTGATGTGGGCCTCCAAGCGGATGGCCCGCGCGCTGAAGCTCAGGCCGCGCGCCCGGATCGTCGCCCAGGCCCTCGTCGGCTCCGATCCGCACTTCCACCTGGACGGGCCGATCGACGCCACCCGCGCCGTCCTCGGCAAGGCCGGGATGTCCCTCAAGGACATCGACCTCGTCGAGATCAACGAGGCCTTCGCCTCCGTGGTCCTCAGCTGGGCCCAGGTCTTCGACCAGGACCTCGACAAGGTCAACGTCAACGGCGGCGCCATCGCGCTCGGTCACCCCGTCGGCGCGACGGGGGCGCGGCTGATCACCACCGCGCTGCACGAACTGGAACGTACCGACAAGGAGTTCGCGCTCATCACGATGTGCGCGGGCGGGGCGCTGGCCACCGGCACCATCATCCAGCGGCTGTAGCGCTTCTCCTTCTCCGCGCCCGTGTCCGCGACTCCGGCATCCGCCGTCACTGCCGCCGGGTCGGCCGGTGCCCGGGAAACGCCGCAGGCCCCGCCCCTCCGTGAGGAGGGCGGGGCCTTGCGAGGGGCAGCCGGCGGCTGGGGGTGACTCTTAGTACCAGCCGTTGGCCTGCCAGAACGCCCAGGCGCCGTTCGGGCTGCCGTAGCGGTCGTTCATGTAGTCGAGACCCCACTTGATCTGGGTGGCCGGGTTGGTCTTCCAGTCCGAGCCGGCCGAGGACATCTTCGAGGCCGGGAGGGCCTGGACCAGGCCGTAGGCGCCGCTGGACGAGTTGGTGGCGGAGGGGTTCCAGCCGGACTCGTGCTCCACGATCTTGCTGAACGACGCGAACTGCGAAGCCGGAACGATCTGCTTGGCGATCGCCTTGGCGTCGCTGGGAGCGGCCGAGGCCGAAGCCGTCGTGCCCAGAACCGCGCCCGAGGCACCCAGCAGCACGGCTGCGGAGACGGCCAGGGTCTTCTTGCGGGAGTTGGCACGGGTGGCGATGGAGCGGAACACGAAGCGACCTAACGTCGGGGACATGGGGTGCGCCGGGCGTTTTCGGCAAGCCGGAACCAGAGCCCGGGGAACCCGGATCCTGTGGGGAATCGGCCTGTCCGAGGCGCTGCGCTGAGCGCTGCTGCCTGGCGACGTCCACCAGACAACCAGGGCCGGAACAGCGACGCAACGACCCCCGGTACGAGGCGGACTCGGACTCGCGCCGAACGTCCCTTGGCGGGGTCTCCGGCGTTTTCGCAGCTCACGTAGGGCTATGGGGTGATTTGGGAGGGTCTGAACCCTCTCCTATTTCGCTTCGTACGTGACGTAGGTCCTGTGGGGCGCCTCACCCCGAGGGGGCCCGTCCGGGGCCTCGAATGTGACCTGGGCCTCGAAGTTCGCCCGCCGCGTGGCCCGCCGAAGCGCCTTGAGGAGCGTCCGGCCGACGGTCAGCGTGAGGACCACCGTGAGGGCGGCCCGGCCGAGGTCCCAGCCGAGGGAGGTGGCGAGGACGTACGCGAGGAAGCGGACCAGGTTCTCGTGGACCGGGTCGCCGGGGACGAAGGAGATCCCCGTCCCCAGGCCGCCGACGGTGACCCAGCCGTAGAGATTGGTGACCGTGCCGTAGGCGAACGCCGCCAGGAACCCGTACGCCGACAGCATCAGCAGCTCGCCCCGGCCCCGGACCCAAGCTCTCGGCTTCGCTCGAGCAGGGGTGCCCCCCACCGGCCCCGGTAGCAGGCCCGCGCCCATCGTGAACCAGCCCATCGCCAGCATCTGGACCGGCATCCACGGACCCACACCGCCCGTGAGCAGGGCGGACGCGAACATCGTCACCGCGCCGAGCACGAAACCGAACCCCGGCCCGAGGACCCGGCCGCTCAGCACCATCAGGAAGAACATCGGCTCCAGGCCCGCCGTCCCCGCCCCGAGCGGGCGCAGCGCCGCGCCCACGGCGGCCAGCACGCCCAGCATCGCGACCGCCTTCGCGTCCATCCCGCAGTCGGCGATCGTGGCGACCACGACCGCGATCAGCAGGGGGAGGAGGGCGGCGAAGAACCAGGGGGCGTCGGCGGCGTGCGTCGTCACGGCCGAGGAGGCGTCCGCGAAGAGGGGCCAGCCGATGGCGGCCAACCCGATCAGGGAGACCAGGACGAGCGCGGCGACCGAACGCGGACCGAGCCGGACGGGTCCTCCGCTGCTCACAGCGCCTCCCTGACCTGCTCGACCGTGAGCCACGGCTGCGGGGCGAGGATCTTGGCGACCTGAGGGGAGAAGGCGGGGGAGGAGACGACGACCTCGGCCGTCGGACCGTCCGCGACGACCTCGCCGCCCGCCAGGATCACCACCCGGTGCGCCAGCTCCGCGGCCAGCTCCACGTCGTGCGTGGCGAGCACGATGGCGTGGCCGTCGGTGGCGAGCTCACGCAGATGCGTGACGAGACGGGCCTTGGCCGCGTAGTCGAGACCGCGGGTCGGCTCGTCGAGGAGCAGGAGCGGGGGGCGTCCGGTGAGCACGACGGCCAGCGCGAGCGCGAGGCGCTGGCCCTCGGACAGGTCGCGGGGGTGCGTGTCGTCCGCGACGCCCGGCAGCAGCTCGGAGACCAGGGCGCGGCAGGTGCCGGGTGCGGCGCCCGCGTCGGAGTCGGCGGCGGAGCACTCGGCGGCGACGGTGTCGGCGTACAGCAGATCGCGCGGCTCCTGCGGTACGAGTCCCACCTGCCGGATCAGCTCGCGCGGGTCGGTCCGGTGGGGGACGCGGCCGGAGACGAGGACGGCCCCGGAGGTAGGGGTGACGGTGCCGACCAGCGCGTTGAGCAGCGTGGACTTGCCGGCGCCGTTACGCCCCATGAGCGCGACGGTCTCACCGGCCCGGACCCGCAGGTCCACACGGCGAAGCGCCTCGACGCGCCCGCGCCGGACACCGAGGGCGTCGACGTCTACGAGCCGGTCGGACACGGGGGCGTGGGTGTCGGTGCCGCGCCGCCAGAGCTTGGGGATGCGCCCGGCCCACCCCCTCCCTGCGGTGTCCACGCCCGGCCGCGGAGGGTCGGCGGGGGTGCGGGCAGGGGCGGAGTGGGGAAGGAGGGGCTCCTCCGGGGCCCTCTCCGTGAGCCGGGCCTCCAGGCGGGACCGCAGGTCACCCGCCGTGCGGCGGGCGTCGCGGACCGTCAAGGGCAGCGGCTTCCAGCCCGCCAGGCGGCCCAGTGCCACCACCGGCGGGTGTACCGGTGAGATCGACATGATCTCGGCCGGTGGGCCCATGGTGCCCTCCGGCAGGAGGAGCACCCGGTCCGCGTACTGGACCACCCGCTCCAGGCGGTGCTCCGCCAGCAGGACCGTCGTGCCCAGGTCGTGCACCAGGCGCTGGAGCACCGCGAGGACGTCCTCCGCCGCCGCCGGGTCCAGCGCGGACGTCGGCTCGTCGAGGACGAGGACCTCGGGGTGCGGGGTCAGCACGGAGCCGATCGCCACCCGCTGCTGCTGGCCGCCGGAGAGCGTGGCGATCGGCCGGTCGCGGAGCTCCGCGAGGCCCAGCAGGTCCAGGGTCTCCTCCACCCGGCGCCGCATCACCTCGGGCGCGAGGCCCAGCGACTCCATCCCGTAGGCCAGCTCGTCCTCGACCGTGTCCGTGACGAAGTGCGCCAGCGGGTCCTGCCCGACCGTGCCGACCACGTCCGCCAGCTCGCGGGGCCGGTGCGTCCGCGTGTCCCGGCCCGCGACCGTGACACGGCCGGTCAGCGTCCCGCCCGTGAAGTGCGGGACGAGCCCCGACACCGCGCCGAGCAGGGTCGACTTGCCGACCCCCGACGGACCGACCAGCAGGACCAGTTCGCCTTCCGGGATCGTCAGGTCGAGGTTGCGCAGCGTGGGCTCCGACGCGTCCCCGTACCGCACCGAGACGTTCTCGAACCGGATCACGACGACTCCTTCGGTACGGGGGCCACGAACGCGGGCACCAGGCCCACCAGCAACGACACGGCCGGCCAGAGCGGAAGCTCCGGCGCGACGAGCGGGACGACGCCGGGGTGCAGCGCCTCGTACGCGTAGACGTTCGCCCAGATCATCAGCGCCGCCACGGCCACCCCCGAACCGGCGACGAGCCACGCCCGCACCCCCCACCGGTCCGGCCGGTACCGGGTGCGTACCGTCCGGCGCCCGCCGAGCCGGAGCCCGGCCATCGCCGCGACGAGACCGGCGACGACCAGCGGCAGCCCGTACCCCGCGCCCTGCGCCGCCAGCAGACCGTACGAACCGGCGCACACTCCGAGCAGCCCGCCCAGCGTCAGGACGTTCGTCGTCCGCCGCACGGCCGCCGGCACCTGCGCCGTACGCCCGTATCCGCGCGCGTCCATCGAGGCCGCCACCGCGATCGACCGCTCCAGCGCGCCCTCCAGCACCGGCAGCCCGATCTGGAGCACCGCCCGCACCCCGCCCGTCGGCCGCCCCCGCAGCCGCCGGGCCGTCCGCAACCGCATCACGTCCGCGACCATGTTCGGCGCGAAGGTCATCGCCACGACGACGGCGACCCCGGCCTCGTACAGCGCGCCCGGCAGCGACTTGAGCAGCCGCGCCGGGTTGGCGAGCGCGTTCGCCGCGCCCACACAGATCAGCAGGGTCGCCAGCTTCGCCCCGTCGTACACCGCGAAGACGACCTGCTCCGCCGTCACCCGGCCACCGATCCGCACACCCTGCGCCCAGTCCGGCATCGGCACCTCGGGCAGCGTGAACAGCTCGTACGTCCCCGGGATCGCCGAACCGAGCACGATCGAGAACGCCACCCGCAGGGCCACCACGAACAGGCCCAGCTTCACGAACGCGCCGTACGAGCGTGCCCAGGGGGCGTCCGTGCGGCGGGCCGCGACGACATAACCCGCTACCGCGACGATCAGGCCGAGGAGGAGCAGGTTGGTGGTACGGGAGGCGGCCACGGCAAGCCCCAGCGCCCAGAGCCACCAGGCGCCGGCGTGCAAGGCGTTGGAGCGGTTCGCCTCGGGGGCACGGATCATGCGCGGCGGCGTGCCTTCCAGACCGCGGCGCCGCCGAGCGCGAGTACGGCAGCCCCGCCCACGACGATCCCGGCGGAGGGCCCGCCGTCGTCGCCGTCGGCCTTGTGAGCGGCGGACGGCGTGGGATCCGTGGTGGGCGTCCCCGCCGGGGACGACGGCTTCGCCTCCGCCACCTGCTCGCCGCAGCCCTTCGCCGGATACCCGGCGATCCCGCAGAGCAGGGCGGCGCTGTCGTACCGCAGCGGCTTCACCACGGCGGCCAGCGCCTCCGCGCCCGTCGCGGACTCGCGGACCTGCGCGCAGCCGACCTTCAGCCGCTGCGCCGGCGGGCTCTCCCCGGGCGGTGCGTCGTCGGCGTCGCCGTAGTCGACGACGACGGCGATCCGCTTGGTGTCCGCCTTCTCCTCGACGCCGGCGCAGATCGTCGTGAAGGAGGGGGCGGCGGAGGGCCGGGAGGAGTCGCTGGTGTCGTTGCTGAGGGCGAAGCGGAAACCGATCGCGTCCCCGTCACCGGGCCGGGCGGTCGCCGGACCCTGCGTCGCGTACGTCCACTTCCCGCCGCCGTCGCTCTCCCAGAACGACCAGTACCGGTAGCCCGCGGCCTGGGCGGGAGCGGCGACGGCCAGCGTCAGTACGACACCCGTCGCCGCGCCGGCCACGACACGGGCGGCGCGGCGTCCGGGGTCCCCGGCCACGGAGCCGAGACGCCGGGGCGTCCGGAGCCGGGGCGTCCTCACTTCTTGCGCCCGCTCAGCAGGAAGCCGATCCCGACACCGACCACCATGCCGATGCCGATGATCCACCACAGGTCGAAGGAGCCGGAGTCCCCGTCCTCCTCGCTCGGCGAGGCGCTCGGGGACGGCGTGCTCTGCGGCGCGGGGCCGGTGGCGTTCAGCTCCTTGACGAGGTCGGTCGAGCCGAAGGCGCGCGGGTCGACACCCATCGCGTTCGCGGCGAAGACCAGCTGGGCCCAGGCGGCCGGGCCGCTCTCCTTGGCCCAGGTCGCGGAGTTCTGCTGCAGCCAGGTCAGCGCCCCGGTCGCCTCCTTGGTGGCACCGGTCGCTGCGAGCGCGACGACGGCGTCGGCGGTGTTGCCGAAGTCGGGCAGCTCGGTCGGGTCGGTGGCGCCGGGCATCGGCGGGGTGTTCAGGTGGCCGGTCCGGGCCAGCGCGCCGGCCAGATAGGAGGCGCCGTTGAGCGCGGCCCGCTCGGCGGTGGGCTTCGGAAGGTCCTTGCAGGTCGGGGACTGCGCGGGCTTCACACCGCCGGCGGTGATGCCCTTGCCCAGACCGGCGATGGTGGCGGCCGCGGTCGCGTCGGCGTTCGCGAACAGCCGCCCGTCCTTGTCCGGCTGGTACGCGAAGGCGCCCGGGCCGTCCTTCGTGGCGCAGGGGGTCGCGAAGGTGAGCAGCGCGTCGTACGGCGACCGGCCCTCGGCCGACTTCACCTCGCCCGGCTTGTCACCGAGGGCGGCGAGCGCGCTGACCACGATGGAGGTCGAGTTGGCGTCGCTGGGGCTGCCGGGGTTGTAGCCCCAGCCGCCGTCCTTGTTCTGGATGCCCTTCAGCCAGCCGGAGCCCGCCTCGACGGCCTTGGACACCGCCGCCGGGTCGGCGCTCTGCGCCTGGACGGCGGTGAGGGCGTGGAGGGCGACGGCCGTGGCGTTGGTGTCCAGCATCGTGGCCGGGGTGCACGGCTTGGCGGGGTCCGGCCGGTACGAGGAGAACGCGCCGCTCTCGCACTGCTGCCCCTTCAGCCAGGTCACGGCCTGCTCGGAGGGCTGCACACCACTGATCCGCTGGGCGATGAAGGCGACCGACTGGCGCCAGACACCGTCGTACGTCGGGTCCTTCGTGCCGTAGAGACCGGCGGGGATCACCGGTGCGGGCGTGGGGGTCGGAGAGGGCGCGGCTGACGCGGCGGGTGCCAGCGCGGTGCAGAGCACGGCGGCGGTGGCGAACGCGGCGGCGCCGCGGCGGACGGTGGTCATGCGTGCTGGCCTCTCCTGCGGCCGGGCACCGGCACGCACAAGGCACCAGGCTCGGCTCCGTATTCCTCGACGGTGCCGGCGGTCACGTCCCGACGGGGCATTCCGACTCACCGTCGACGGCTTGAGGCGACGGTTCACGGTTGCGGGTCAGTGCCGGAATTGCACCGGCTTCCCCCCGTACGGGCATGATGACGACTCGCACACTCTACCGGCCCGTACACCTCGCGAACGGTGGGTGCGAGGCGCCTCACACGGAGCCTGCACGGGCCCCCGGCGGCTGTGCCATGCTGACTGCTGCTCACGTGACCGTTGTTCACGTGTGCGACGTGGACGGCGTCTCACGGGGGTGGGCTGAATGCGGCCGTTGACCGAGACCGATCCGCGCCGGGTCGGCGCGTACCGGCTGCTGTACCGCCTGGGGGAGGGCGGCATGGGCTGCGTCTACCTGGGCCGCTCGCCGGACGGGCGGACGGTCGCCCTCAAGGTCGTCCACGGCGCGCTGGCCGGTGATTCCGGCTTCCGGAAGAGGTTCGCCCGCGAGGTCAGGGCCGCGCAGTCGTTACGGGGGGCGGGGACGGTGCCCGTCCTGGACGCCGACCCCGAGGCGGCGGTGCCCTGGCTGGCGACCGCGTACGTCCCCGGGCCCGCGCTCTCCGAGGCCGTGATCGCGCACGGGCCGCTGCCCCAGGACGCCCTGTGGCGCCTTCTCTCCGGACTCGCCCACACCCTCGACGGCGTGCACCGCGCGGACCTGGTGCACCGGGACGTCAAACCGTCCAATGTCCTGCTCTCGCAGTCCGGACCCCTGCTCATCGACTTCGGCATCGCGCGCTCGGCCGACGAGACGGCGCTGACCGGGACCGGCCTCGTGGTCGGCTCGCCCGGCTACATGTCACCCGAGCAGGCGGAGGGCAGGACCATCGGCTCGGCCGCCGACGTCTTCTCCCTCGGCGCGGTCCTCGCCTTCGCGGCGACCGGGCGCGGCCCGTTCGGCGGCGGATCGGTGGCCGAGCTGCTCTACCGGCTCGTGCACCACGAGCCGGACCTCGACGGGGTCGGGGGCCGCTTCGGGGAGCTCGCGCGGGAGTGTCTGGCCAAACGGCCCGAGGACCGGCCGGCGGTCGCCGAACTCGCCGCGGTCGCCGACGGGCATCGGGCCGCTCACGGCTCCTGGCTGCCGGCGCCGGTCGTCGCCGCCATCGCGCAGAAGGCGGAGGAGCTGCTCAACGCGGAGGCGGAGGAGGAGGCGGAGGCGGAACCGCGGACGGCGGCCGAGGTGTCGACGGCCGCGCCGGCGGAGGGGGTGGAGCCGGCCGTGGAGGGGGGCGAGTCGGTCACCACCGTCCTGCCCGCGCACACCCCGGCTCCCACGGCGGTCCTGCCGGGGCGCGCGAGGAGCAGGACCGGGACGGCGAGCGTGCCGCGCGCCCGGGCCGAGTCGGGACGCCCGCTCGCCCGCGTGCGTGCCGTCAAGGCCCTGACGACAGGGCTGGGCAGACCGCTGTACGGACTGTTCTTCCTGGTGCCGATGTTCGCCTTCCTCATCGGCGGGATCGACCTCATGGACCGGGCGGTCCGCTACCCGTCGCTCTCGGACCAGCAGCAGGGCCCCTACCAGTGGGCGCTGAACGACTGGTGGCGTGTCCCGGGCACGCTGCTCCTGTTCGCGGCGATGGTGGGGCTCCACCGCTACAGGCGGCGTCTGGTGACCGTCCCGCCCGGCAGGGTCCGGCTGTGGGCGGCCGGGGTCGGCGTCTACTGGATCGCGCTGTGCGTCGTGAGCGTCCTGCACGTGCTCTGGTTCATCTTCGTGTACAACGGCGCGGCCTACGACGGCGGCGAGCCCTTCCTGATGTGGGTGGCCGTTCCCATGATCATCCTCGGCGGCGGCACCGCTCCGCTGATCCTGGTGATGTCCTGCATCCGGATCGCCAAGGCCTGATCCCGCCTCCGCGCGAACGTCAGACCGCCACGTACGCGACCGGGTCGGTGCCCTCCGCGGCCTCGGCCCGGCCCAGCTTCACCAGTCGTCGCACATGGGCCTCGGCCTCGCTGACGGCGATGTTCCTGGAGCCGTACGGGATCTGCTCCCAGGGCCTGTTCCACTCCATGCGCTCGGCGAGCTGCCACGGCGTCAGCGGGGTGGCGAGCAGGCCGAGGAGGCCGGTCAGCCGCTCCTCGTGGTGGTCGAGCAGCTCCCGTACCCGGCCTGCCGCGTCCGCGAAGGCGTACTGGTGGGCGGGGAGAACCTCGGCGACGCCGAGCCTCCCGATCCGCTCCAGCGAGTCCAGGTAGTCGCCGAGGGGGTCGGTGACGGTGGCATCGTCCGGGTCCTCGTACAGGCCGATGTGCGGGGAGATCCCGGGCAGCAGATGGTCGCCGGAGAAGAGCCGGCCGTGGCCGGGCAGCCGGGCGGGGTGCTCCTCCTCCAGGTGGAGGCAGACATGGCCGGGGGTGTGGCCGGGGGTCCAGATCGCGCGCAGCCGTCGTCCGGCGAGGTCGAGGAGCTCGCCCGGGACGATCTCGCGGTCGGGGACGGCCGAGCGGAGTCCGGGCAGCGTCCGGGTCCGGCCGCCCGAGCGGGCGGCGAGGAGCGGGGCGATGTGTTCCTCGGGGGCGCCGACGGTGGTCAGCTTGCGGGCGAGGTACTCCAGCCAGGTGGCGGGCTCGGACTCGCGGGTGCGGCGGACGACGGCGGTGTCGGCGGCGTGCATCGCGATCCACGCGCCGGACGCCTCGCGGACCTGCCCCGACAGACCGTGGTGGTCGGGGTGGTGGTGGGTGATGACCACCCCGTGGACGTCCCGTACGGAGGTGCCCAACGCGATGAGTCCGTCGGACAGTTCGGTCCAGGAGGCGGGGTCGTCCCAGCCGGTGTCGATCAGCACGGGGCCGCGGTCGGTGTCGAGGACGTGGACCAGGGTGTGGCCGAGCGGGTTGTCGGGGATGGGGACCTGGATCGACCAGACGCCTCCGCCGTGTTCGGTCACCTGGCTCATGGGCCCTCATCTCCTAGCGACGGCACGGCGCTTGCTCGACCATGGCCACTATAACGAGAACTGACGATCCGTCAGAGTGTCCTGCGTCGCATTGACCTCACCCCGACTCCGACCTGAGGTCGGGCCGTCGTGGGTGGTTGTCGGTGGCCGCCTCTGTGCCCCTTCGGACGGCCTGGAGATGGCCCGGCGGCGGCCGGTGCGGACCTCATGCGTCACTGAGGTCGGACTCGTGGTGTCGTAGCAGCTGACGGCTGGTCGTCCGCCGGGGCGTCACCGAGGCAAGTGGTATCCACGAGGGGCTGACCGCCCGACGCGTGATGGTGGAAACGGGCTCTATCGCCCCCTCATGAGGCCCCAACTCCCTCCCCTTTCCGGTCGATCGGGCCGTTACACGCCGTGATCCAATGGAGTGATGACGTGGGATGAGTGGGACAACGCGAAAGCGGACGTGACAGCCCAGCGGCAAACCTCCATGCGACTCAACCAATTGCCGGACGGCCCGGGAGGCGAGGGGCAGGCCAACCTCGTCGTGAACCAGGACGACCTCGGCGGTGTCGGCCATGAGGCCTTCATGCTGCACAGCCGGTTACAGAAGGGGGCTGACATCGCCGGCGCCGGCTCCGACAAGGAGGGAGCCGGCTCCACGATGCAGGCAGCAGCAGCGTTGAAGGGCAGCAACTTCGCTCTCGGGGGCGAACTGGAGGCGACGGTGTCCGTCTGGACCTCACAGGTCAAGAGCGTCCTTCAGGCCTGCGCACACATATCGAACCACCTGGACTACTCGAAGAAGACACACGCTGAGAACGACGCCGCGATCGCCGCGTCGCTCCGGAACCGGGACGGCTCGGCCGTGACCGTCTCCCGCCTCGCCGAGTACTTCAAGTAGAGGGAGCACCTCGTGAACTACGACGAGCTCATCGAAATCGACCTCGCCAAGCTGGGGACGGCGGTCGCCGACTGGAAGCGCGTGGCCGGGGCGATGCAGCGGCTCGGCGGTGAAGCCCGCGACGGGATGAAGGCGAAGGCCGGCAAGGCCCGTTGGGAGGGCGTCAACGCGGGTGTGACCCGGGACTTCGTCGGCAAGACGGTGAAGGAGTTCGAGGACCTCCACAAGGAGGCACAGAGCATATTCGGGGTCCTTGATGACGCGTACAGCGAGCTGAAGAGCATCCAGCAGCAGGCCAGGGGCGTCGCCGCCGAGGCCAAGGAGAGGGGCTTCAGCGTCACAGGGCGCAAGGACGGAACCGTGGTGATCGCCGATGCTCTCATCTGCGAGGTGGACGGCCCCGGGCAGAAGAAGCGCGAAACGATGCAGTGGTACGCCGACACACTGACCGGGATCGTCAGCCACGCCACCGAGGTGGACGCAGCTGCGGTACGGGCGCTGCGCGCCAGCCACGGCGGTGATCCGACCAACGCCGGCCACGCGTCGTACACGTCGCTCGACGAGGACATGCTGCCCCGCGCCGTGAAACTCGCCGGTCTGGGAGAAGACGCCAACGACAAGCAGCGCGCGGAGCTGCGGCGGCTGTGGCAGTCACTGAGTCCCGAGAGCCGGGCACAGCTGTGGACACAGAACAAGGACGAGCTGTTGGCGGCCGGTCTGTTGACCCCTTCGGTCAAGCGCGTGGCCGCGGACAACGGGGCGGGACCGTACGACGTCGATTCACCCGGTCTCGAGGACTACTGGAAGGAGCTCCAGGCCAACGGGATCTCGAACACCGGTGACTTCATCGGCAAGACGGACGCGGCCCGGCACATGGATCACTACCTGAACGGGACCGGCAACACCATCGACCTCGATGTCGACAGGATGCTGAGCGACGAGGGCGACACGGTTCTGCGTGACGTGTCGGCGAAGACGCGCTCCGACCACGAGGACGAATGGCGCCGCCAGGCGCTTGACGCCTTCGAGAAGTCGGGCGGCAAACCCGTCGCGATCCCCGTGGAGACCATCGGGGAGGGTTACACCCACGACAAGGGGCCCGATGGCACGGCGAACTGGTTCCTGGCCGTGGGCAGCGGGATGACGAACACCACGGGTGTTGTGACGGCGGTGCCGGGCCCGGACGGTAAGCCGCAGGTCGGCATCGACTATCAGGTCAATGTGTGGGACCGGTACAACTGGGACCCCGGGAAGTTCACGCCCATCGGTCCGACCACGGTGACGGACGCCGACATGGCTCGAATGCACACGACGGGGCAGGCCAAGGAATTCGACATGAGGGGGAGCAGTTCGGTGCAGCAGCACGACATGAGTTCCGGTGGCGCCTGGCCCGGTCCGAAGGAACCGGGACGCGACGGCACGCGTACCGACATCGGCCGGAACGAGGACGCTCGATGAGCATGGAGCCGCGAGGCAGGTGGGATCCCGCGTTGGTCGCCGGGGTGGCCCTGCTCGCCGGGCTCGTGGCCGGGTGCTCGGGGGCGACGGGGAACGGCACTCCGGCGGCGGACCGCTCGTCGGGGCAGGCGTCGCACTGGGTGGACGGGGCGACCGTGGAGTCGATCGCCAGGACGCTGCATGTACAGGTGCCCGAGGCGGCAACCGGGGCGAAGGCCGCGCACTTGCAAGGGCTGCAGGACGATGGCCTGATCATGGCTTTCGCCCTCCCTACGGGCGAGGCGGACAAGTTCGTCGCGCAGCTGAAGCCGGAGGAACCGCTCAGGCTGCGGGCTCAGCCGCTGCCCCGCATCACGAACCCGTCGACGCCTTTCTCGCACCTGGGACTGCCGGAGCCCGATCTGTTGGCGGGTGTCCGCGAGGGCCAGGTGTGCGCGCCGTGCGAGGGCGACCTCAACTGGCTGAAGGTCGCGGTGGCGCAGGTCGACGACCGCACCAGCCGGGTCTATCTCATCGGCGCCGACTGACCGCCGACCGGTGAACGGCCGCCACCCCGAAGGGCGGTACATCGCCGACTGGCACCGTGGTGCGCCCCTCGCCCTGGTGGGCGTGGAACTGCTGGGGTGGCGTGGCCACTGGCCGAGCTCCCGGACCCGAGAGGCCAAGGGGCAGTGGAGCGTCTGACGGCCCAGAGACGGCCCAGGCGGCATGACGTAGGCCCCATCAGCGGCAAAGCGGCTGGTGGGGGCCCATCTCGTCCTGGGCATTGCCCCCTATAACTAGAACTGATATCAGTTCTGATACACAGTCAGAAACATCGCGGGTTCCGGGAGGCAGTCGGTCATGACCGAGCTTGTGGAGCACGGAAAGCTGTTCATCGGCGGGGAGTTGACCGATCCGCTCGGCGGCGACGTCATCGAGGTGATCTCGCCCCACACCGAGGAGGTCATCGGCCGGGTGCCGCACGCCTCCGAGGCCGATGTCGACCGGGCCGTCGCCGCCGCCCGCGCGGCCTTCGACCGGGGGCCCTGGCCCCGGATGAGCGTCGAGGAGCGGATCGAGGTCGTCACCCGGATCAAGGACGCCATCGCCGTACGCCACGAGGAGATCGCCCGCTCGATCAGCGCGCAGAACGGCTCCCCGTACTCCTGGAGCGTCCTCGCGCAGGCGCTCGGCGCGATGATGGTGTGGGACGCGGCGATCACCGTCGCGCGCGACTACCCGTACGAGACCCGGCGCGCCGGTGTCCTCGGGCCGATCCTCGTGCGGCGCGAGCCGGTGGGCGTGGTCGCGGCGGTCGTGCCGTGGAACGTCCCGCAGTTCACCGCCGCCGCCAAGCTCGGACCCGCGCTCCTCGCCGGCTGCACCGTGGTCCTCAAGCCGTCCCCCGAGTCCCCGCTGGACTCGTACATCCTCGCCGAGATCGCGACCGAGGCCGGGCTGCCGGAGGGCGTCCTGTCGATCCTCCCTGCCGACCGGGAGGTCAGCGAGTACCTGGTGGGGCACCCGGGCGTCGACAAGGTCTCCTTCACCGGATCGGTCGCGGCCGGAAAGCGCGTCATGGAGGTCGCCTCCCGCAACCTCACCCGGGTCACCCTCGAACTCGGCGGCAAGTCCGCGGCCGTGATCCTGCCCGACGCCGACGTGGCGACGGCGGTCGCCGGGATCGTCCCGGCCGCCTGGATGAACAACGGGCAGGCATGCGTCGCGCAGACCCGCATCCTCGCCCCGCGCAGCCGGTACGACGAGATCGCCGAGGCGTTCGCCGCCGCAGCGGGCGCGCTCGTGGTCGGCGACCCGCTCGACCCGGCGACCCAGGTCGGTCCGCTGGTGGCCAGGAGGCAGCAGCAGCGCTCGCTCGACTACATCGGGATCGGCCAGGAGGAAGGCGCCAAGATCCTGTCGGGCGGTGGCCGTCCGGCCGGCCTCGACCGCGGCTGGTACGTCGAGCCGACCCTCTTCGGAGGCGTCGACAACACGATGCGGATCGCCCGCGAGGAGATCTTCGGGCCGGTCATCTGTCTGCTTCCGTACGGGGACGAGAGCGAGGCGCTCAGGATCGCCAACGACTCCGACTACGGGCTCAGCGGCAGCGTCTGGACCGGGGACGTGGAGCACGGCATCGACTTCGCCCGGCAGGTGCGGACGGGCACGTTCAACGTGAACACCTTCAGCCTGGACATGCTGGGGCCGTTCGGCGGCTACAAGAACTCCGGCCTGGGACGGGAGTTCGGCCCGGAGGGCTTCGGCGAGTACCTGGAGCACAAGATGATCCACCTGCCCGCCGGTTACGAGGGGCAGGGTGGCGCCTGATGGGCGACCGCTGGCACGTCGAGGTCGACCGGGGGGTGTGCATCGGCTCCGGCATGTGCGTGAACCATGCCCCGGACGGCTTCCGCCTCGACACGGCCCGTCAGTCCCACCCGCGCGAACCGGAGTCGGACGCGAACGAGAAGGTGCTCGCGGCTGCCGAGGGCTGTCCGGTGGAGGCCATCCTGATCACGCTCCTCGACGGCGGGGAGAAGCCGGTTTTCCCGCCCGAGGAGTGATGTCCCCGGATTCCCGGGCCTGTGTGACACTCCTCCGGCACACGGACGACAGGGGTGGGGCACATGCGAAGGATCTGGCGGGCGACCGTCTGCGGGGCCGCGGCGGCGATTCTGGCGCTGACGACGACGGGCTGCGGCGCGGCGGAGGAGGACGGGCCGCCCGCGTCCTCCGCCGCGGGATCGCCTCCGGGCGAGGGGAAGGGGTTCGGCAGGGCCGCGGCACAGGCCGACATCGACGCGGCCACCTCCGCCGCCGGTCTGCCGGCCTCGGGACGGCCCGAGCCGCTGACGTCCTCCACCCCGGCCGTGGCCACGGAGAAGGACAGGCTCAAGGCGCGGGCCGCGGCATGCTCGGCCCATTGGATGGCTGCCGGCCTGGAGCTGGGCGAAGGCGGCGATCCCCGGGCGAAGTTCGACGCGACCGTCGCCGCGCTGGGGGAGCGCGGCTGGCGGGTGACGAGGGAACCCCGCGAGGAACAGCTCGGCAAGGAGGGCACCATGGTCAGCCTCACGCTCAAGAAGTCGGGCTGGTCGCTGATGGGCCGTCACACTGCGGGAGCGCTGGACATGGTGTCCTTCCAGGCGACGGAGGACGCCTGCATGAACGAGTTCACCGAAGCGGACTGGGAGCTGATGCTGAGCGCCGACGAGTAGCGGTGCGGGCCGGAGGTGCTTCGCCCGACCGTTCTCACGTGCAAAAATCTACCCCTGGTCACGGGGGCAACAGGCCCGCGTGCGCCCAGGATTGGGAGAGTTGTGCGCAAGGCGAAGTGGGTGGCCGCGGCCGCGGGTGTGGTGCTGCTGGTCGCGGGATGCGGCGGCGAGGGTGGCAGTTCGGGCAAGGACAAGGGCGGATCGTCCTCCTCCTCGGGCTCCACGACCGGGGGTTCGGAGGCGGGCGGTGGCGACAGCCCGAACGCGGCCGCAGTGGAGAAGGAGATCGAGGCCGCCGCCACGGCGGCGGGCTTCGTCCAGGACGCCTCGGGCGAGGACGTCCCGGCGGAGCTCAAGGACTGCATGGTCTCCTGGACGGCCGACACGAAGAAGGTCGCCGACCCGAAGAAGTCCTACGACGCCACGGTGAAGACGCTGTCCGGCGGCGGCTGGAAGGAAGGCCAGGGCACGGAGCAGGCCGGGTCCACCATCAAGACGCTGAACAAGGGCACCTGGTCGCTCAAGGCCAGCAACCACGGCGCCGCGGGCTTCTCGATCGTGATGTTCATCGGCACGGACAACACCGCGACGTGCGAGGCCCTGTTCAAGGCCGACCTGGAGAAGAACAAGAAGCCGTAACGGCTCACTCACACCGTCCCGCGGCCCTCCGGGGCCGCGGACGCGGTGGGTGCGGCGGCCGGGGGCCGCGCGGGCGCGCTCGGCGCGGTCAGGTCGATCAGTCGGCAGACCGTCTCGATGTCGATCTTCACCTGGGCGATCGAGGCCCGTCCCGACAGCCAGGTGATCAGGGCCGAGTGCCAGGTGTGCTCGATCACCCGCACCGCCGACAGCTGCTGCGGCGTCGGATGCTCCAGACCCATCGCGTCCAGGATGATCGCCGTCGTCAGCCGCGAGACCGTGTCCACCTCGGGGCTCACGCTCCGGTCCGCGAACGTCAGCGCCCGCACCATCGCGTCCGCCAACTGCGGCTCCCGCTGGAGCGCCCGGAACGCCCGCATCAGCGTCTCCGCGACCCGCTCCGCCGAGCTCTCGCCCGCCGGCGGACGCTTCCGCAGGGTCGTGTGCATGTGCTGGAGCTGGTCCTGCATCGTCGCGACCAGCAGATGGATCTTGGACGGGAAGTAGCGGTACAGCGTGCCGAGCGCCACCCCGGCCGCCTCGGCGACCTCACGCATCTGTACGGCGTCGAATCCGCCCCGCCCGGCGAGCTGCGCGCTGGCATGCAGGATGCGGCGGCGACGCGCCTCCTGGCGCTCTGTCAGGGGTGGCGAGGCGGGTCTGTCTTCCGACGTCATGAGGTCCCGTTCCGTGCGGTGGGGGAGCGACAGTATGGCGGGGCTCCGGCCGTGGCGCGAATCACCTGATCCGGCTCTTACGACGGGGCTACCTGCCGGTAGATTCTGTGCTCCTTGAACGATCAAGAACGATCAAGTCTGAAACTTGTTCTAGATTAGCGCGAGCGGTTACGCTCCCGCGAAACGCAAGCTCGAAGGGGGCCGCGAGTGACCGCTGAGGCCATAGAAGCAGGCCCCCGCCGGGGCACCGCCCCAGATGCTCCCACCGACGGTGACGGTCCGTTGCGGATCGCTCTCCTCACGTACAAGGGGAATCCGTTCTGCGGCGGCCAGGGCGTCTACGTCCGGCATCTCTCCCGTGAGCTCGCCCGCCTCGGACACCACGTCGAGGTCATCGGCTCGCAGCCGTACCCCACCCTCGACGAGGGTGTCCCGCTCACCGAGATCGCCAGCCTCGACCTCTACCGCTCGCCGGACCCCTTCCGCACACCGAAGCGGGACGAGTACCGCGACTGGATCGACGCCCTCGAGGTCGCCACCATGTGGACCGGCGGCTTCCCCGAGCCCCTCACCTTCTCCCTGCGCGCCCGGCGGATGCTCGCCGCCCGGCGCGGGGACTTCGACGTCGTCCACGACAACCAGACGCTCGGGTACGGGCTCCTCGGCGGCCCCAGGGCTCTCGGCGCCCCGCTCGTCACGACGATCCACCACCCCATCACCGTCGACCGGCAGCTCGAACTCGACGCCGCCGCCGACTGGAAGCGCCGCGTCTCGGTCCGCCGCTGGTACGCCTTCACCCGGATGCAGAAGCGGGTCGCCCGCCGGATGCCGTCCGTGCTGACCGTCTCCGGCACCTCCCGGCAGGAGATCGTCGAGCACCTCGGCGTGCGCGACGACCGCATCCGCGTCGTCCACATCGGCGCCGACACCGACCTGTGGTCCCCCGACCCGTCCGTGGCCGAGATCCCCGGCCGCATCGTCACCACCTCCAGCGCCGACGTCCCGCTCAAGGGCCTCATCCACCTCGTCGAGGCCCTCGCCAAGCTCCGCACCGAGAACCCCGCCGCCCACCTCGTCGTCGTCGGCAGGCGCGCCGAGGACGGGCCGGTCGCGCAGGCCATCGAACGGTACGGACTCGAGGACGCCGTCGAGTTCGTCAAGGGGATCTCGGACGCCGAGCTCGTCGACCTCGTGCGCTCCGCCCAGGTCTCCTGCGTGCCCTCGCTGTACGAGGGGTTCTCGCTGCCGGCCGCCGAGGCCATGGCCACCGGGACCCCGCTCGTCGCCACCACCGGTGGTGCGATCCCCGAGGTCGCCGGTCGCGACGGCGAGACCTGCCTGGCCGTGCCGCCCGGCGACGCGGGCGCCCTGGCGGCCGCGCTCGGCCGGGTGCTGGGCGACGCGGAACTCCGCACGCGCCTGGGGGCCGCCGGGCGGGCACGGGTTCTCGCCAACTTCACCTGGGCGCGCGCCGCCCAGGGCACCGCGGACCTCTACCGTGAAGCGATCGCCTCACGAGGGAGCGCCGCCCGCGCCGGAGCCGTTCGGTGACCGCGCATCGCCTCCACCGCCCCCACCCCCGCACCGCCACCCCTCCGGAAGGGCAGACCCCGTGCTGACCGTCGACTTCACCCGCTTCCCGCTCGCCCCCGGCGACCGCGTGCTCGACCTGGGCTGCGGAGCGGGCCGGCACGCCTTCGAGTGCTACCGGCGCGGCGCCCAGGTCGTGGCCCTCGACCAGAACGGCGAGGAGATCCGCGAGGTCGCCAAGTGGTTCGCGGCGATGAAGGAGGCCGGCGAGGCCCCGGCCGGCGCGACCGCCACCGCGATGGAGGGCGACGCGCTGAACCTGCCGTTCCCCGACGAGTCGTTCGACGTCGTGATCATCTCCGAGGTCATGGAGCACATCCCGGACGACAAGGGCGTCCTCGCCGAGATGGTCCGGGTGCTCAAGCCCGGCGGCCGGATCGCCGTGACCGTCCCGCGTTACGGCCCCGAGAAGATCTGCTGGGCGCTCTCCGACGAGTACCACGAGGTCGAGGGCGGCCACATCCGCATCTACAAGGCGGACGAGCTCCTGGCCAAGATGCGCCAGGCCGGCCTCAAGCCGTACGGCACCCACCACGCGCACGCGCTGCACTCGCCGTACTGGTGGCTGAAGTGCGCCTTCGGCGTGGACAACGACAAGGCGCTGCCGGTGCGGGCGTACCACAAGCTCCTGGTCTGGGACATCATGAAGAAGCCCGCCCTCACCCGGGTCGCCGAGCAGCTGCTCAACCCGGTCGTCGGCAAGAGCTTCGTGGCGTACGCGACCAAGCCGCACCTGCCCGTGGACGCCACGCGCACGGCGGACGCCAAGTGACCTCTCCCGAACAGATCGCGGAGCACCTGCTCCTGCCCGGGGTCCTCACCGCCGATCAGGCCGCCGAGACCGTCGCCGGGATACTCGCCGTCCAGCGCGAGGACGGCGCGATCCCGTGGTTCCGGGGCCACCACCTCGACCCGTGGGACCACACCGAGGCCGCCATGGCCCTGGACACCGCCGGCGAGCACGCCGCCGCCGCCCGTGCCTACGAGTGGCTGGCCCGCCACCAGAACGCCGACGGCTCCTGGCATGCGGCCTACCAGGACGGCGACCACGCGGACGTCACCGACCGGGGCCGCGAGACCAACTTCGTCGCCTACGTCGCCGTCGGCGTCTGGCACCACCACCTCGCCACCGGCGACGACGCCTTCCTCGACCGGATGTGGCCGGTCGTCTACGCCGCCGTCGAGTTCGTCCTCGCCCTCCAGCAGCCCGGCGGGCAGATCGGCTGGAAGCGCGAGGAGGACGGCACGCCGGTGAACGACGCGCTCCTCACCGGGAGTTCCTCCATCCACCACGCGCTGCGCTGCGCGCTCGCCATCGCCGAGGCCCGCGAGGAGCCCCAGCCCGACTGGGAGCTCGCCGCCGGCGCGCTCGGCCACGCGATCCGCAACCACCCCGAGCGCTTCCTCGACAAGTCCCGCTACTCGATGGACTGGTACTACCCGGTCCTCGGCGGTGCGGTGACGGGCGCCGCCGCGCAGGCCCGAATCGACGCGCGCTGGGACGAGTTCGTGGTCCCCGGGCTCGGGGTGCGGTGCGTGCTGCCCAACCCGTGGGTGACCGGCGGCGAGAGCTGCGAACTGGCCCTCACCCTCTGGGCGATGGGGGAGTCCGACCGGGCCCTGGAGATCCTCCAGTCCATCCAGCATCTGCGCGCCGAGGGCGGCATGTACTGGACGGGGTACGTCTTCGAGGGCGACAAGGCCGTGTGGCCGGAGGAGCTCACGACCTGGACCGCCGGCTCCCTGCTGCTCGCCGTGGCGGCGCTCGGCGGCGACGAGGCGACGGTGGCGGTCTTCGGCGGGGAGCGGCTGCCGACGGGCCTGGAGCCCGACTGCTGCCGGTAGTCGTCGGCTCCGGGCGGCCGGTCAGCGTGGCCGGCCCGGTCCGCGGGCCGGGCCCGCGCCTGCGCCTCGTAACGTGACACATCGGTCCGCTGTTCTGGCGCACCCAAACCTGGATAGTTAGACTCCAGGATTATGCGTACGGGTGAAGTCGTCGAGTGGGGCCTGCACTGCTGCCTGACACTGGCCTGGCTCGACGAGAAGCAGCCGGCGCCGTCGGCGAAGCTGGCGGCGGTGTTCGACCTGTCGCCCTCGTACCTCAACAAGTGCTTGCAACGCCTGGTCCGGGCGGGGATTCTGACCTCCACCTCCGGACCCCGTGGGGGCGTGCGCCTGGCGAAGGCCCCCGAAGCCATCACAGTCATGGACATCGTCTCGGCCCTGGAGGGCCGTGACGAACTCTTCCGCTGCACGGAGTTGAGGCAGCGGGGGGCGAGCGGTGCGGAGATCCCCGCATCCGAGTCCCTGCAACCGTGCGGCATCGCCACCGTGATGCGCCGGGCCGAGATGGCATGGCGACGCGAACTCGCCGGCCAGACCCTTGCCGATCTGATGGCATCCGCCCCGGCCGCAACGCCGCGCAGGATCCGCAGGAGTTACGACCGCATCTCCACCTGAGGACGCGAGCACTTCCGGCGCGGGCTCTTCAGGCCGCCCTCGCTCCGACTCGCCCCCGACCTTGACCTGACCCTCCCAGCGGGAGATTCGAGATGAAACCTATCCTGAATAAGGAACGGCGGAACCCGACGGACCAGGAGGCGGGGAGTCGAGGACTCGGCCCCACCTTCGTCCTCGCGCTCGGCACCTTCGCCGTCGGCACCGACGCCTTCGTCGTGGCCGGCTTCCTGCCCTCCATGGCCCACTCGCTGGACGTCTCCACGTCCGCGGCGGGCCAGTCCGTCACCCTCTTCGCCGCGGCCTACGCGGTCCTCTCGCCCGTCCTCGCCACCCTCACCGCGCGCATCCCGCGACGCACCCTGCTCGTCTCGGCACTGGTCGTCCTCGCCCTGGCCAACCTGCTCTCCGCGCTCGCCCAGGACTACCCCACGCTGCTGATCAGCCGGGTCCTCGCGGCAGCCGGTGCCGCCGCGTACACACCCAACGCCGGTGCCGTCAGCGCCGCCCTGGTCCGCCCCGAACTGCGCGCCCGCGCCCTCGCGGTCGTGATCGGCGGCCTGACCATCGCCACGGCGCTCGGCGTCCCGCTCGGCAACGCCGCCTCGCAGTCGACGAGTTGGCGCGTCGCGCTCGGTGCCGTCGCCGCACTCGGCCTGATCTGCGCACTCGGCGTCCTGCTCGTCATGCCGCACCTGCCCGGCGGCGCCCGGGTCCCGCTCGCCACGCGGCTCGCCGTCCTGCGCAGGCCCGGAGTGATCGGCGTGCTGCCGCTGACCGTCCTCGGCATGGCCGCCTGCTACACCGCGTACGCCTACAGCGTGCCCACTCTGAAGGCCGTCGGTGTGCCGCAGTCCGGCGTGGTGCTGATGCTCTTCCTGTACGGAGTGGGCGCCGTCGTCGGCAACTTCGTCGCCGGACAGGCCACCGACCGGGTCGGCTCCGTCCGTGTGCTCACCGTCGGCTATGTCGTCATGGCCGCCACCTTCGGCATCCTGGCCTGGCTCGCCGGAGCCTCGGCGCAGCTCCCCGTCCTGGTCGGGGTGCTCGCCCTGGCCTGGGGGGCGAGCAGCTGGTGCCAGACACCCCCGCAGCAGCACCGCCTGATCTCCGCCGCGCCGCAGGAGGCGGCCCTCGTGGTGTCGCTCAACTCCTCCGGCATCTACCTCGGCATCGGCCTCGGCACGGTCATCGGCGGACTCGCCCTGCCCACCGGCGTCTGGCTGGTCTTTCTGGCCGGCGGGATCCTCGCCCTCGCCTCGCTCGTCTGGCTCCGCGCCGGCGCCCTGCTCATGAAGCGCCCGTGAAGGGGGCCACAACGATGACCGTCGCAACCGGCCCGGCACCGGAACCCGCGTTAGACCCCGCGCCCGACGGCCCGGCGTCACCAACCTGGTCACGGCCATCGCGGACGCCGTCCGGCTCTACGGAGGCCGAGGGGTGATCTCGCCACCGGGCCGGGCCCCGGAACGGGTTCCTTCGCCCGGACGGAGTCGCCCGGGTGGCGGAGCGGTGGGGCCGACGCGAGGCTGAGGCCGAAGCTCCGAGGGAGGTCACGTCGTGCCCAGTCCCGTTCCGATACGCCGCGGGGTCGTGGCGTTCGTCCTGTCCTGCGCGCTGCTCCTGACGACCGCGGCCTGCGGCGGCGACGACGAGAGCGCGGGCGGCGGCGCGTCGCCGTCGGGCACGGTCGAGCAGCAGCGGCTCGCCAAGACCCGGTTCGTCGCCAACGCGGGCCTGGCGGCCGGCGCGACGTACCAATGGATCGTCAAGCCGTACCGCGAGGGCAAGTTCAAGAAGGGCGCCGAGGGTCAGAAGTTCGCGCTGGTCAAGGCGGGTCTCGCCGGAGCGTTCGCGTACAACAGGCTCAAGGCTGCGGTGAACAACGCGAAGGGCGACGAGCTGCTCTCGAAGGCGGTCGCGCCGCTGACGGCGGGCATCGACAAGCTGAAGGACCTCGGTACCAAGCTCCGTAAGGGCGAGGCGAGCGAGGCGGACGTCGGGGCGTTCGAGGACGTCATCAACGACGTGAAGGACGCCGGGAGGAGCGCGGGCGCCGTGGTGACCGACCAGGTGCCCAGCACGTCCCAGCTGGGCGGTTGACCGCCTCGGCGGCTGCGGGCCCGGGAGGCTGAAAGGGGTGCCGCGGACTACGAGTTGAGCTCCGCGAGCAGCCTCAGCGTGGCGAGGTCCGGGGCTGTGACCAGCAGATGGGTGACCGGCCCCTTCCGCCATGCCTCCAGGCGTTCGGCGATCCGTTCCCTGGGCCCGACGAGCGAGATCTCGTCCGCGAAGGCGTCCGGCACGGCGAGCACGGCCTCCTCGCGCCGCCCGGCGGCGAACAGGTCCTGGATGTGCCGGGCCTCGGACTCGTACCCCATCCGCGCCATCAGATCGGCGTGGAAGTTCCGGGCCGTGTGCCCCATGCCGCCGATGTAGAAGCCGAGCATCGCCTTGACCGGCAACAGCCCCTCGGCCGGGTCGTCACAGAGCTGGGCGCGGACCATGGGGGCGACGAGGAAGGACTCCGGCAGCCGGTCGGGGAGGGCGTAGACCTCCGCGTAGCGGGTCGGTGACCAGTAGAGCGGAAGCCAGCCGTCGGCGATCCGGAGCGTCTGGGCGATGTTCTTGGGCCCTTCGGCGCCGAGCAGCACCGGCAGATCCGCCCGGAGGGGGTGGGTGATCGGCTTGAGGGGCTTCCCGAGCCCGGTGCCGTCCGCCCCGGTGTACGGATGGGAGTGGAAGCGCCCGTCGAGCGCGACGGGGCCCTCGCGCCGCAGCACCTGGCGGATCACCTCCACGTACTCGCGGGTCGCCGTCAGCGGACTGCGCGGGAACGGCCGCCCGTACCACCCCTCGACGACCTGCGGCCCGGAGAGCCCGAGCCCGAGCATCATCCGGCCGCCGGAGAGATGGTCGAGCGTGAGCGCGTGCATCGCGGTGGCGGTGGGCGTCCGGGCGGCCATCTGCGCCACGGCGGTCCCGAGCCCGATGCGCGAGGTGTGCGCGGCGATCCAGGTCAGCGCGGTGAACGCGTCGGACCCCCACGCCTCGGCGGTCCACACGGAGTCGTACCCGAGCCGCTCGGCCTCCCGGGCGAGTTCGAGGTGCGCGGGCGAGGGGCCGCGTCCCCAGTAACCGAGGGCGAGTCCGAGACGCATGGCGCGATGCCTTCCTGACGATCCGTCAGATCACTTCTCGGGGACTGTACGACAACGGCCCCCCGCCCGGAAGGGCGAGGGGCCGCTGGGGTGGAACGCTCAGCCGCGCTGGATGCCGGTGGTGTCCTGGAGGACGCCGCGACGGCCGTCCTGGGTCTGGGCGATCAGGCCCGGGCCGCGCTGCTCGACGGCCAGGTACCAGGTGCCGGGGGCCAGTTCCGCGATCGGGGTCGGCGAGCCGTCCTCCGCGTACAGCGGGCGGGCCACCGGGACCGCGAACCAGAACGGTGCGAAGTCGCCCGCGGGCTGCTGCGCCTGCGCCTGCGTCGGCTGCGGGGCGGCCGGGGCGGCGGCCTGCGGGTCGGGCTGCTGCTGGCCGGGGTACGGCTGCGGCTGCGCGCCGAACGGCTGCTGCTGGGCGCCCGGGTAGCCGTAGCCACCGGGAACGCCCGGCTGGCCGGGCTGGCCCGGCTGGACGCCGTACGGCTGCGGAGTCTGCGGACGCGGGGCGCCGACCAGCGGTGCCTTCAGGGCCGGGACCAGCGGCGCGGCGACAGCGGCGCCGGCCAGGACCAGCGAGGCGATCAGGCCGAGGATGAGGCCCGCGCCGGCGTTCTCCGACTCGAAGATCCACATCAGCAGGTTCCAGGCGGTGGCCACGGTGAACGCGACACCGACCTGGCCCAGCTCGAGACCGACGACCTTGCGCGGCTGCGGCAGCGCGCGGGAGAGGACGACCAGGGCGGCGCCCGCGATGCCGAGAAGGAAGGCGCCCCAGCCGAGCGGGGAGAACTCCCAGGAGTTCGGGGAGTCGACGTTCGCACAGAAGCTGCCCTCGCAGCTGCTGGTGCTGAGGAACGAGGCGATGAACAGCACCACCGCTGCACCGATCAGCACGCCATCGCCTCGAGTGAGGGAGCGGATATTCACGTAAGAGTCCTTCGTCGGGTCGTCTCGTCGGGGTGGCGCGAAGCACGGGGGCGGCCCCATCGTACGGAGCGAATCTATCGCCCGCGGGTTCTACCCCTTGAGGTAGGTCCCGATGCCGTCCGCGATCCCCTGCGCCGCTTTCTGCCGCCACGCCGCATCGGTGAGGAGTGCGGCATCCTTCGGATCACGCATATTGCCGCATTCGACGAAGACCTTGGGAACGGTTGAGAGATTGAGTCCCCCGAGATCCTTGCGCACGTCCAACCCGCTGCCGGAACCGAGGTAGTTGGCGGGCGCGGTGCCGGTCGCGAGAGCGAAGTGGCGGGCGATCGCCTCGCCGAGCGTACGGGAGGGGCCGACGATCTTCGAGGTGTTTGCGGCGCCGGAGGCGACGCGTGCGGGCAGGATCACATGGAATCCGCGGTTGCCGGTGCCGGAGCCGTCGGCATGCACCGAGACGACGGCGTCGGCGCGGGCCGCGTTGCCGATCCGGGCGCGCTCGTCGATGCAGGGGCCGTAGGGGCGCTCGGCGTCATGGGTGAGGACGACCTTCGCGCCCTGGGCCTTGAGGAGATCGCGCAGTCGATGTGAAACATCGAGGGTGAACGCGGCTTCTGTGTATCCGGCGTTCGTGGAGGTGCCGGTGGTGTCGCATTCCTTGCGGGTTGTGCCGATATCAACCTTTTGGTTGATTTCCCGGGAGTGCTGGACATTGTCGGGATTGTGGCCGGGGTCGATGACCACCGTACGCCCGGAGAGCAGGCGGGCGGCCCGGGGCTTGTCCCGCGTGGGCTCGGGGGTGGCGGTGGGAGCGGGCGTGGGGGAGCTCGTCGCCTTCGCGTTGGCGGCCTTGGGGGGCTGCGAGGCCCCACCGCAGCCGGCGAGCACGGCGCAGGCGGCGAGGGCGCCGGCGAGGGCGCTCGCGCGAGTGGGGATCTTCCGGTGGTCGTACGGCACCTTGCGACTCTAATGGGAGGCGCCGCCGGACAGTCCGCCGACGCGGGGCGACTGTGAAGGGACTGTGGCGGGTATGAGGAAGGCGAGTGCGTGGTGAGGGGCATCGCGCACGGACCACGGGGGGCACTGTGGTGGGGGAAGAGCCGAACGACGCACGTCCGTCGGGGGAGCCGGGGGAGCCGACCTGGCCGGGAGGGCCGGGGGAGCCGACGTTGCCGGCCGGGCCCGCGGAGCCGACCCGGCCGGGACCTCCGGGGGAGCCGACGAGGCCCGGGGTGTCGGAGACGCCTTGGGCGTACGGGGCGCCGGGGACGCCCGGTTCCTCGGGCACGCCCGCCGGGGCCGGACAGGAGCCGTGGTCGGCGTTACCGCCGCCGCCCGCGCAGCCGCCCGGAATGCCGCCGCAGCCCTACGGGGCGCCGGTGCAGGACACCGGACCGCCCGCGCCGCCGCCCGAATCGAACCCGGCGCAGGCCGTCCTGGCCGGGCTGCTCAATCTGTCCTGCCTGGGGCTCGGGTACGCACTGCTCAAGCAGTGGGTCCCCGCCGCCGTCTGCTGGGTCGCCACGGCCGTCCTGCTCCTTGTCGCACTGCCCGCCGACGTGGACGGCGTCCCCGCCGGCCTCCTCGCCGGATACGGCGTGTTCCTGCTGGCCGCGGCCGCCGACGGCGCGCGGCGCGGGCTGCGCGCCCCGCTCGCCCTCGGCGCCGGATCGGGCGCCGCGCCCCGGCGCCTCGCGCTCCCGCTTGCCCTGGCGCTCGTCCTGCTCGTCGTGCCGGTGGGCGGCTCGGTCGCCTACGGCGTGGCGCGCGACGAGGCCGTGGAGCAGTCGCTCCTGGAGCGCCTCGCCGCCGCCGACACCCAGGTGAAGTCCGTGGCGGGCCAGAGCTTCGGCGGAGCCGAGCACACCTACCGCAAGGCGCTCGCCGTCTATCAGGACCTCGGCACCAAGCACGCCGGCTCGCGGGCGGGCCGGCTCGTCCCCGACCGGCTCGGGGAGTACTACCGGTCGGTGTCCGCGCCGTACGAGCAGAAGAAGTACTGCGAGGCCGTCCCGGCCCTCGAGCATCTGCGCGCGCTGCCGCAGGCGGTGGACCGCGGACTGCTCGACGGGCTGATCGGCAAGGCGGACGACCCGCTCGCCCACTCCTGGTACGAGTGCGGCATCGGCGGACTCGGCGTCGCGGGGGTCGAGACGGCGGCCGGTGAGCACCTGAACGCGCTCCTGTCGACCTTCCCCGAGTCCTCGTACGCGCGGCAGGTCGAGCCCAAGGTCGCGGAGGGCATCAGGACCCGCTCCGCCGCGATCTCGGGCTCCGACGACCCGTGCACCGGAGTGACCGAACTGCGACGCTACGGCACCACGGTCGACCTGCTGCCCAAGGCGAGCTTCGCCGCGGTCTCGCGGCAGCACGGAGAGGCGGTGCAGAAGGGCGATTTCGCCTGCGGGGTCGACCAGTTCAAGGACAAGGAGTACACGCGGGCCGTCGAGACGATGACGCAGTACGCCAAGGACCACCCGAGCAGCCCGCAGGCCGGGCACGCGCGGAGCATCGCCATCGCGGCCGAGATCGCGGGCGAGACCCCGGCGGCCGGGAAGCAGCTGCCCCCGGCCGCGGCTCCCGGCGGCTCCAGGATGGTCATGGTCGTCAGCAACGACGGCCCGGGAGAGGTCGAACTCCTCTACACCGGACCGATCACGGGCCGGGTCACCCTGAAGGCATGCGCCACCTGCACGGCCTATCCCGGCAGCCTCGCCCTCGACCCGCCCAAGACCAAGGCGTGTTCGGGACCGTCGTCGAAGTACCCGAAGGCGACGCTCCTGCTGCCCGCCGGCACCTACCACTTCCTCCAGAAGCGGTCCACGGCGACGGGCACCGGGTCCGCGGCGGACAAGGCGAGCACGGCCAAGGTCGAACCGGGCTACAGCTACACGAACTGCCTGTACGTGACCTCGGGATACGGCTTCTAGCGGCGCCTCAGGACACGCAGGGAGTCGGTCACCGAGACCTCCTCGAAGTCGCCGGACTCCAGGGCCCGGAGGTAGATGCGGTACGGCGCCTGGCCGCCGTCCTCCGGGTTCGGGAAGACGTCGTGGATGACGAGGAGGCCGCCCTCGGCGACCTTCGGTGCCCACCCCTCGTAGTCCGCCGTCGCGTGCTCGTCTGTGTGCCCGCCGTCGATGAAGACGAACCCCAGCTCGCCGGTCCACACCTTCGCCACCTGGGGGGACCGCCCGACGACCGCGATGACGTGCTCCTCCAGACCTGCCTTGCGCAGCGTCCGGCGGAAGGTCGGCAGGGTGTCCATCAGGCCGACCTCGGGGTCCACGACGGTCGGGTCGTGGTACTCCCACCCCGGCTGCTGCTCCTCGCTGCCCCGGTGGTGGTCCACGGTCACCGCGAGGGTCCCGGCCTCCCGGGCCACGTCCGCGAGCAGGATGGTGGAGCGCCCGCAGTACGTGCCGACCTCGAGCAGCGGCAGCCCCAGCTTCGCGGCCTCGGTGGCGGCCGCGTGCAGCGCGCGCCCCTCGTCGAGGGGCATGAAGCCCTTGGCGGCCTCGAAGGCGGCGAGGATCTCGGGCGCGGGCATGGATGCTCCTACTGGTCGGTACGCACGTACGGGCAGCCATGGTGCCCTACGCCTCGCATACGGACCACACCCGCTTCCCGTCAGGCGGTGAAGTCCACCTCGGCCGCGCGCAGGACGCGGGTGCGGCGGCCGGCGAAGCGGATGTTGCGGAAGATCTCGTTGTGGTGGGCGATCGACTGGTCGGCCGGGACGAAGGGGCCGCCGCCGTCGGGGCGCAGGGACGTGGTGTGGCCGTCCTCGACGAGCACCAGGTCGTAGCGGTGGCTCAGCGCCTGCCGGGCCGTCGTGTCGACGCACATCTCGGTGGCGAAGCCGGTGACGACGACCTCGGTGACGCCCAGCTCCCGCAGGGCCGCGTCGAGGCCGGTGTCGAGGAAGCTGTCGGCGCTGTTCTTCGGGAGGACGGTCTCGTCGGGACCGGGTTCGAGGCCGGCGACGATCCGCCATCCTTCGGTACCGGCCGGCAGTTCGGTGTCGTCCTGGTGCTGGACGGTCACGATCGGCGCCCCGGCTGCCCTGGCCCGGGCCCGGAGGCCCGCGATGGCGGCGACGGTCTCGGCGGGGCGGTGGGCGATGGCCATCAGGGCGTTCTGCATGTCGATGACGAGAAGCGCGGTGGCGTTCGGCATACGGCAACGGTAGCGGCCCGGGCGGCCCGTCCGAAGGGGTGCGGCTCGTCCGGCGGGAGGCGGGCGGGCACCGGCCGGCGACTCAGCCGGCCTTGAGGGCCGCGAGGAAGTCCAGTCGGGTCTCCAGTCTGGCCAGGTCCCGGCCGGTGATCTGCTCGATGCGGGCGATGCGATGGCGCAACGAGTTGACGTGCAGACGGAGTTGGGCGGCGCAGGTGGTCCAGGACGCGTCGCACTCGAGGAACTTCTCCAGCGTGGGCAGCAGGTCGGTCCGGTGGCGGCTGTCGTGATCACGCAGGGGGCCGAGCAGACGGGAGGAGAAGGCTCGCCGGGTCTCGGCCGGGATGAGTGGCAGCAGCGTCAGGATGTGCGAGGTGAGGTCGTCAGGGCCGCGCACGGCCACTCGGTCCGGGTGGTCCTGGGCGATCCGCAGCGCGGTGCGGGCCGTGTCGAGCGCTCGGCGTGCGTGCTCGGGCGCTCCCACCGGAGAGCTGACACCGATGGAGACACTGCCCGTGGGGCCGAGCCAGCGCGTGAGTACCGCGGCGATCCTCTGCTGCAGGGCGACGTGGTCGAGGGCCGGTTCGGGGTGTCCCTCCGCGGGCTCGGGCACCAGGACGAAGAGCACGGCCCGATCGTGGTCGACGGTGGCGGCGATGTCCTGCGGCGAGACCGGCACGGGGCCGTCCTGCTGGATCAGGGCCTCCTCCAGCAGGACGCGCAGGGCCGAGGCGGGTATGGGGCCGGTCCCGCGCCACTCTCCCTCGGCGACCACGAACTGGCAGCGCTGCCAGGTGTCCTTCCGGCTGACGACGGCCTGCGCGGTGCTGCTCAGCCGGACGGGGATCTCGGCGGGTGGGACGCGACTGTGCAGCAGGTCGAGGAGTTGCCGGGCCAGGTCGTTCAGCGCCACCTTCGTCCGCTCGTGCGCGGATCGCGCGTCGACGGCCAGTTCGACCGGCCGAGGAGTTCCCCGTCCGCCGCGGGCCGGTCCGACGTGTCGGCCGCCACGACGAGAAGCCAGTCGCCCAGCTCGTCCGCCTCCTCCGTCGCGGCGGACGGCGTCGACGCGTCCGTGGTGCCGCGTACCGGCACGAGCGAGTAGTGCCGATCCCCGATCGTGACCCCGTGGGGAGCCGCCTCGCCCGACCGGCGCGCGGCGAGGTACCTCCCGGCCAGCGCCACCGCCGTCCTGGCGCGGAGCGGTGGGTGGGCCCCGGCGATCTGGCGCCCGGTCGGGGACAGGACGTGCGCGTCGAGGCCGAGGCTGTGCTGCAGGAGCTCCAGTACGGCTTCCGGGCCGCCTTGCCCGGTGAGGAGCCGTCGATGGCGTTCGACCACGGCGGCGAGGCCGCCGACGTGCCGGGGTTGCAGACGACGCAGGACGTGCTCGGTGATCGAGCTGAATGAGATGTCCGGTTTCACGGCGACGAGTGGGAGGCCGTGGCGTCGGCAGGCATGCACGAGGTCGTCGGGGACGAGCCCGTGTTCGGCTTCTCCGGCGGCGAGGACCGTGACGCCCGCGCGGTCGAGGATGCGCACGAACGACTCGGCGTCTCCGTCCTCCCGCCACCAGGCGAGCCCGGTGAGGACGAGTTCGCCTCCGGCGAGGAAGCGACCGGGGTCGGCCAGGTCGGTGGTCAGGACGGCGCGTACCTCTCGATCGAGAGCGCTGTCGCCGGCGTCCTGGTCCACGAGCAGGAACAGCCCCAGTTCGTCCAGGAGTTCGCGTATCCGCATGATCGCCACCCTCTCACGCCCTCACGTGGCCACTTCACTCTCCATGACATGAGTCCGCCCAGGTCAAAGGCGTGCCGCGGTGGGAAAGCACGGTGGTCCACAGGCGATGCGGAAGCCGGTTCTGGGGGATCGGTGACTGCCGCGTCCGCTTGATCGCTCGGTCTACTTCTACGGGTCCGGCCGACAGCGCGTGAACGAGTCGATCGAGGGCTTCGGGCCCCGGGGCGCTCGCCTCACGAACGACCCGCCACGGGCGACTCACCACGAACCACGCGCCACGGACGACCCGCCACGAACCACGCGCCACGAACCACGCGCCACAGACCACTCGCCATGAACGACCCGACACGAAGAGGAGAGCGCCATCCATGGACTTCCTTCGCCCCGCCGGCTGGGAGGAGGCGCTCGCCGCCAAGGCCGAGCACCCCACTGCCGTACCGATCGCGGGTGGCACCGATGTGATGGTCGAGATCAACTTCGACCATCGGCGCCCCGGTCACCTCCTTGATCTGAACCGCATCGCCGAACTCCGGGAATGGCACGTCGGCGAGGAGACCGTCCAGCTGGGCGCGTCCGTTCCGTACACCGAGATCATGGAGAGCCTGCGGGCCGAGTTGCCGGGTCTCGCGCTGGCCTCGCACACCGTGGCCTCTCCGCAGAT